>JBCCSR010000524.1:0-4720 GCA_039199865.1 Bacteroidota bacterium | reverse complement strand
TTCCGGGTGGGTATTGATCCAATCCACAACTGCGCTGGAATCCGAAAAGGTAGAAAGTGCTTGGGTATAAGTTTGAGGAATCAGGGGTACGGTCAGCGTTCGTGGCAAATCATCCTGCCAAAGGAAGTTGTCGAGATTTTGCTTGGCTTTGGTCAACAGTGCATCATTGCTCTGAATTAGATTGGTGGCATCTTGCATCATAATCATTGCCTCAAGGGTGTCGATTGCCGTTTTCTCTCCGTTTTCAAAAGACAGCTTTGTGCTTTCGAAATAGACTTGCGCCAATGCTAAGTTTTCGTTGAGGATGCCTTGGAAGGAAAAGTATTTTTGCCAATCCAAATACACCATGGAAGCACCAAAGAGGAGATCATTGAGCATACTTGCTTGCTGATTTTCCGACATCTGGCGAAAAATTTGCGCCTGTTGCAAAGCCATTCTTCTTTCGTTGACCAATAACCCTTGTAAGACATTGACCTCCACACCCAAATTCCAAAGCCCTTTGGGATCGGTTGTTTTTTCGGGATTCAGAAAAATACCTTCCGTGTTTTCATAACCCGCTACGAGGTCAATTCCCAAACGTGTTGGTACGCTGAGTCGACTTTGAAAGTGGCGGTAATAACGTTTTTGGTCAAAATGCTTTTGGTCAAAATTGCTTTCGATCATGGGATCAAAACCACCCTTGGCGCTCAACCATTGTGCTTCGGCCAAATCCATTTTGAGTTGTGCCTGCTTAGCGACCGGGTGATCTTCAAGCACCATCTGTAAGTACTCATCATAAGTCAAAATCACCTCTTCGGTTTGCGACCAGCTGGCCAAGGCCCAAAGCCATCCCAATCCTAATAACAAGTATTTCTTCATGCTTTCTATGATTTCACCAAATCGAGATTGTCTATCGTTTTTCCATGGGGAGTGGCCTTCCCATGTTCGTTTACATGAACAAACACCATATTGTCTATTTGGATGATGCTGTGCTTGGTAAATAAATTGCGCACCTCACACGAGAAGCTAATCGAAGTAGTACCAATCCGCTTAAAGCCCAAACCAATTTCGATGACGTCGCCTTGCTGAGCGGAACTGACAAAATTGATTTCCGACATGAATTTGGTGACCACGCTTTTTGAGTCCAGTTTGGCCATGGCATAAATACTTGCCTCTTCATCAATCCAACGGAGCAAAGCACCACCAAACAAAGTATTTCTAGCATTGAGATCACCAGGCTTGATCAATTTTCGAGAATAAAATTTCATCTGTCTTTTTAATTTTTGGCTAAGTTCAAATAGAACCTGTCTGGCGTTGAGCAAAAAGGTCACCATCCAATCGTCATTACTCGAAGTGTTTTTATGATGATTGGATCATGGACGTTTTCGATTACTTTACTGATTTTAGCGGAGCTTTTAATTTGATCTCTGTTTCCTTTTCCATCTCTCGATAATAATCCGGAGGAAAGCCATTGAGCTGTCGCCATACCTCGTACCAAACGGGAACATCATTGAGCAAAATAAAAGCATTGGCTCCCGTTCCTACGCGCATTTGTTCTGGCCATTTTTTTTCACTTTCATCGGGACTGATTAGAATTCGATAGAATCCATTTTCACTAATAAATTGGTCGATGGCGACAATGATACCAGAAAAAATTCCGGTCGAAGACTCTGGCCAGCCACTAATGATAATAGCAGGCCAACCATCGAAACGCAGACGGACATCATTGCCAATACTCACCAAAGGGAGATCTTGGGGGCGCAGATAAGTCTCGATGGCCAGTTCGTATTCAGCGGGCATTATGGTCAAAACATCTGTTCCTTCTTTCACAATTTCACCAATCCCTTTTTTCAAGGTCTTGGTCACATAACCCGATTGAGGAGCAGTAAGATGGTAGAATTGTTGTCTTTGGCTGTAATTACTCAATTGGTTGCGCAGTTTTGCGGTGGCGGCCATGCTCTCTAATTTGCTGGACAAAGCAGATTGTTGGTCCGACTGAGATTTGGCCAGTTTGTCTGCATATTCTTTTTCAACCGCGCTTAACTCAATGACCAAATTGCCCAGCTCATTCCGCTGATTGAGGAGTTTATTCTTTTGACTGTTCACTTTGGCACTCATCTCTTGAATTTTCAATTCTTTCTCTTGCAATTGGGTCAGCGATTTCAATCCTTTATCATACAATTCCTTAATCCGGTTGAGTTGGTTTTCCGCAATTTGAAAGTTGGCTTGTAAGGCCAACAAATCTGTACTATCAATGCTAATTTTATTACGTGCTTGTAGGATCTTGTTGCTGGTCTGAGCGCGTTTCAACACCAAACTGGCCTCCAAAGCGGCATACTGATTTTGCAATGCTTTGTACTTGTTGTCGTAGGAAGCTACACTTCCTGTTTTGGCATCAACTTGCTCGGCCGTTCTTTGTACCAATTGCGGATCAAAGTATTCACTTTTCACTTCCGAAAGATGTACAATAGTATCTCCTGTTTCCACAAAATCGCCTTCACGCACATACCATTCCTCTAATTTTCCAGAAATGACAGACTGGACTGCTTGGGGACGTTGTTCGGGTTGGCGAGTCGTCGCATAACCTTTGGCGTGAATGTTTTGGGTCCAAGGCAAAAACAAACTGATCAACATCAATACCAACAATCCCGTCAGTAAAAATAAGGGTAGCCTTCGAATGTGGCTCTTTTTGAGGATCCGAAAGGATTTGCAATCATCCAAGTCCACCATTTCTACAATGCTATTTTCAGAAATATTGAGCATGATCTATACTGTTTTTTTGAGTTCTAGAAGCTGAGTAGACTTCTCCTTCCAATAATAGAAATCAGAAACTACGAGGACGGTCCAATTTCGCTCGGGATCCATCAAATAGTCGATGATTCTCTTTTTTTCTTCTACTTCCACAAATTGAAGTGGATCCTCCATCAATAACAAACTGGGATTGCCCACAATAATTCTGGCAATCAACAAGCGTTGAATAATACTTCTGGGTAGCCTTCTTCCTCCACTATCGACAAAACTATCAATCCCTTTTGGTTGATGCGCAAAGTACTCATTCAAGCCCAGTAATTGCGTGATCTCGGTCAAGCGCTTGCCCGAAATCATTCGTCCCATCAAGATATTTTCTTTGAAAGTTCCCTCAAATATCTGATTGGTGGGAAAGGCCACCCCAAGTCTTTCGTAAAGTCGATCCCGATCGTAACTGCCAAAAGGAATGCCATTGATAAACAACTCTCCTTCCTGTACTTTGTGAATGCCGGCCATGATTTGTAGGAGCAAGGTTTTACCACTCCCCGACTTACCCGACAGTACAACCCTCGCATTGGCGGGAATATCAAAGGATAAATTGTTGATGATTTTCCTTTTCTCATCCGGAAAGCCAAATAACAAACTGTTGGCTCTAATCGACAGCGCACTTTCATCTTCAATCACAGCATGACCATAACCATTGTCCAGGCCAAGATCGGTGACGTAACCAATTTTTTCCAAAGCAGTCAATACATCATAAATGGTATCAATGCTTCGCAATATTTTTTCAACGGAGTTGATGATCAAAATGATGATGATCTCTGCGGCAACGAATTGTCCTAGGTTCATCTGTTCTTGAAAAACGAGGTAACCACCGAGCAAAAGTAAGCCAGCCGCTACAAATACTTTGAAGCCGATAAATAGGCGAAACTGATTGATCAAAACCTGAAAGTGGTTTTCCCGAGCAGACAAATAATCTACGACGATTGAATCACTTCTCGTCAGATGAAACTGGGTAGCAGCGTTGAGTTTGAAACTTCGATTGACGCGTGCAACCTCCTCTAGCCAGTGGGCCAACTTGTATTTAAACTTGCTTTCCTGCAAGCTAGTAGACAAGCCATTCGGCCCCGTCACTCGGAAAATAAGGGCTAGAACGAAGACCAATGCAATCCCAAGAATGATAAAATAAGGACTGTAAATGGCCAATAAAACCAAACCAAAGGTAATCTGAAAAGCGGCCAAGGAAAAATCGATCAAAATTTTGGGCAGTCCCTTTTGGATGGTGAGGGTATCAAAAAAACGATTGACGAGTTCTGGCGCATGGACTTTATCCAATTGAATAAAAGAAATTTTGGGCAGGCGAAAAGCGAATTCAAATGCCGATCGAGCAAACAAGGCCTGTTGAATATTTTCGACAATTCGCAATTGTAATACTTGTAATGTTCCACTGATGGTAATCCCCAACAAAACAAAACAGACCAATACGACCCAAGAGGAAGTCAATTCCCCCATTTGAATAAAATTGATAATGGCCTGAATCCCCAAGGGAAGCGTCAGGTTGACAATTCCATTAAAGATCGCATAAGCATAAATCTGCCTAAGTTCAATTTTAAACTGACTAAGCATGCTCCAAAATCTTCTCGCTGGTGTAAAAACAGTATTCTGAGTATCTGTCACGTCTTCAAAGTTTGAAATATAGTATTGATGGTTGCCGTCTCATTCTCGGACTAGTAAGTTTCTACTGACAAAAGTATTTTATTTTTTCGAGTGCTCGATCATAGCCCAATTCAGCACTTTGCTCCAAATCTGTACAAGCAGAAACCGAATCAAATAGCAGTAAATGGCTTAGTCCACGATTATAGTAAGCTTCCGCATATTGACGATCCAAATGGATGGCGCGGGTATAATCTTGAATGGCCTTCTGGGAGAAGCCAAAAACCAATTGAAGATTCCCTCGATTGACGTAAAGCGCCGCATTGCTGGGAAATTCATT
>JBCCSR010000523.1:0-4721 GCA_039199865.1 Bacteroidota bacterium | reverse complement strand
GTCTAAATAAAAGCACATGAAAAAATTCAAATATTCTTTATTTCTTCCCTTGGCCTTTATTCTTTTTTTAGTGGGCAAACATTTTTATATGAAACCGGCTTATGCCAGTGGTGAACTCGCTCCAGCATTTAGTGGACAACTCCCCTCCGGTGAAAACTTTCAACTTTCAGATTTAAAAGGAAAAATGGTGTTGCTCGATTTCTGGGGAAGTTGGTGCGGCCCCTGTCGCCAGGAAAACCCCAGGTTGGTACAGTTCTACAACAAATACCAATCTGCTCAATACAAGGATATCGATGGTTTTGAGGTAGTCAATGTGGCTATAGAAGCAAAAGAAAGAAGCTGGCAACGTGCCATCGAAAAAGATGGCCTCAAATGGCCTTTTCACATTTTGGATCTGGCCACTAGCTTGCGCTTTTTTGATTCCCCCATTGCCGCACAATACGGTGTGAAAGAGGTCCCGACGAAATTTCTCCTCAATCCAAGAGGAGAAATCATTGGTGTTAACCTTTCTTTTGCGGAGATGGGGCAAATCTTGGATAAGCACCTGACAAACAACTGACAAAATGGCCTATTCTTTTGGATGGCAGAAAAATTGATACTTAAAGGGAAGGATAAAAATTAAATTACGAATTATCGACCCTATTAATGTTTAAAAAAATAAAGAACATAATGAGCAAGAAGGATGAAGCTCCCGAAAAAGAGCCTACTCAGCAGGCAGAGGAACAGATAGCTAGTGCGGAGAATGAAGGCCAAGAAACGGCTGAAAACACCGAAACATCAACAAAAGGAGCGGAAAAAACGAAAAAATCACGCAAAAAGAAGGGAAAAGAAGCCAAATTAATGGAAGAATTAGAAGAGGCACAAGCAGAAATGAGTGAGCTTAAAGACAAGTATCTTCGGCTACGTGCTGAGTTTGATAACTTTAGAAAACGTTCCGTTCGGGAAAAAATTGACTTGATGGGAACTGCGGCAAGAGACACAATGGCAGCTCTGCTACCCGTTCTTGACGATTTTGACAGAGCGAAGAAAAATGCAGAAGATGACCAGAGCACCGAGCCATTTAGTGAAGGAGTGATGTTGGTATACAACAAACTTTACAACTCACTGAAGCAAAAAGGATTGGAGCCCATGGAAAGTACGGGTGAAGTTTTTGATCCTGAACTACACGAAGCCATCACGGAAATTCCTGCACCGACAGAAGAAATGAAAGGTAAAATTGTAGATACCATCGAAAAAGGCTATCTATTGAAAGACAAAATCATACGCCACGCTAAAGTGGTCGTAGGCAAATAATTTTATTTTGCGACTAGATTGCGAGTGTTAGCTTCCAAAGGTTGAATCCTAATCCCAGAGCACTAACATTCAAAGGCCTAGTTGTAAAGCAAATAATGCATTATGGCAAAAAGAGATTATTACGAAATATTGGGGGTTTCCAAAACCGCTGACGAGAAGGAGATCAAAAAGGCCTACCGGAAGATTGCGATGAAATACCATCCCGATAAAAATCCGGGGGATAAAGCCGCAGAAGATAAGTTCAAGGAAGCCGCGGAAGCCTATGAGATCCTGAACGATAAAGAGAAACGCGCTCGTTATGATCGCTTTGGCCATGCCGGAGTGAGTGGCAATAGTGGTTTTGGTGGTAGTGGTGGAATGACCATGGAAGACATCTTCTCTCAATTTGGCGATATCTTTGGAGATGGAGGCAGTCCTTTCGAATCTTTCTTTGGTGGAGCAAGTCGTGGCCGTAGCCGTCGAAGTCAGGGACAGCGGGGGAGCAATTTGCGCATTAAGGTCAAGCTGACCATGGAGGAGATTGCAAGCGGAGTGACCAAAAAAATCAAAGTCAAAAAGCAAGTAGTGTGTAACACTTGTAGCGGAAGTGGTGCAAAAGACAGTAAGTCCGTTGGCACCTGTACGACTTGTCGAGGTTCAGGCTATGTGCGTCAAGTAAAAAGTACCTTCTTGGGACAAATGCAGACGACTACCGTTTGTCCGACCTGCCAAGGTTCGGGGCAAACCATTACGGCCAAATGTACCACTTGCCGTGGCGAAGGTCGAGTGATGGGGGAAGAGCTCATTGAAATTGAAATCCCTGCTGGCGTAGCGGAAGGAATGCAATTGTCCATGCGGGGCAATGGAAATGCTGGGATGAACGGTGGTCCAACTGGCGATCTGTTGGTCAATATCGAAGAAGTTGCTCACGATCATCTACAAAGAGATGGGATGAATTTGATTTATGAACTTTATCTCAACTTCGCCGATGCTGCTCTGGGGACTTCCGTAGAGGTTCCGACCATTGACGGTCGAGTCAAAATCAAAATTCCTCCGGGTACTCAATCGGGTAAGATGTTCCGTCTCAAAGGTAAGGGGCTCCCTTCCGTTCAAAATTATGGCGTGGGTGATCAAATGATCAATACCAACATCTGGACCCCCAAAAAGCTCAATGACCAGGAACGCAAATTGCTTGAAAAACTCAAGGATATGCCCAATTTCACGCCTCAACCCGGAAAGTCGGAAAAAGGCTTTTTTGAACGAATGAAAGATTATTTCTCCTAGAATAAAATAACACACCATCACCACGAGTTATTTCAAAAAGGCCAGGCTATTGCAGCTTTGGCCTTTTTGAGATTTCCTCATAAAAGCAAAGCATCATCAAAAATTACCTGTCCATTCGAACCCTCTTGCTCCTTTGTTTACCCTGTCTCCTGCTGATGAGCTGCGGTCCTGATTACCTTTTTCAGGAGAAGATCGAATTGCCCAATCAAGAATGGACCTACGAAAATATTGCGGAATTTAAGGTGGAAGTTACCGATACGATGGCACTCTATCATCTGTATCTCGATATTGAGCACTCGGTCCACTATCCTCACCAAAATATTTATGTAAAAATCCATACGCTTTTTCCTTCTGGAGAAAAACTGTCCAAGCAAATTCCCATTGACTTTGCCGACAAGGGAGGGCAATGGTATGGTAAATGTAGTGGAGAATGGTGTCGTTTGCGAGTCGTCATTCAGGAAGGCGCTTTTTTCAATGCAGTAGGGACGCATGTGTTTAGTTTTGAGCAATACCTCCGAATGAGTCCTCTACCTGGGATGAAATCACTCGCTTTTGGGGTAGAGCAGACGGGCTTGAAGCGAGAATAATTAGAGGATCGCTGCGCTTGAGCACCAATCCAAACCGCCTTTGCTGTCCTGATGCGGGACTAAATGGAGCGTCTATCTAATCTTTCCAATAATACCTGATATCGCAGTTGGCTACGGCAACACCTCCTGGATTGTCATTGTCAATTTTTCTCCAGCCATCATCCGTTTTGGTCAAAACAAAAGTATGGGCTTGTCCGCTTGGATCAATAATGAATTTTCCAGCATCGTACTTACTCGTCAATTTACTGAGGGTATTTTCGGTGGCATCTGGTTTAGTTGGGGTCAGGCCCGCAGCAATTCGTATTTGAGCTACTTCCTTGTCATTATCGTATTTTCTGGTTTTGGGATTGGCTCTCAAAATATAGTGAAGTTCTTTTGGGGAGTTGGCCCCTAAAAAACCGGGCTTCATGGCAAGAATGGCAAACAAAGAACAAGCCAATGCCTTGTCGTAATCGTCTTTGATGGAGGCACCATCATCTACTCCTTCTTCGACGTAGCCCCCTTCCATCAGATTGGTAAACGTATTATTTTCTGCCATCCCATCTAGTCCATCCTGAAAATTAGAATGAAAAAACTTAGCAAAATTGGTGACATAGGACCTGGCCAAACTTTGAATAAACTTATCCACCTCCGTCACGCCCACTCCTACTTTGGTGGTCCGTTTATAGAGAAATGAATTGAACTGTCCCTTATCTACGTTGGGAAATGTATCTAGCTTTTCATTGAATTTACTGATGATGTTATCTTCACTGATCTTTAGGTGAACGGCGAGTTTTGTGACGTTGGTAACGTTTTCCGAACCGATTTTGATTCTTTGAATGGTGGACGAAGTTTGGCTTTGCTTTTGTTGACTTACCGCTCCTTGATCTGCAGTTTGTTGAAACTGAGTAGCTCTTTTGGTCAAAGGACTACTATTGATATACCCTTGCAACTTCTGCTGAGCAACGACCTCGGGAGGCAGTTGACTCAATTCAGTCGCCTTGAGTTGACTGGGATCTTGTTGGGTACTGGCAGACTTTTGTTGTTGCGGTGCTTTCGGTACTTCTGATTTTTGCTTGGCCATGGGATTGTGCCTCTTGGGGTATTGGTTTTTATTGCTTGTACGAAAAAGTAAAGAAAATGTTACGCTGGTGTATTTTTAAAACTTATCATCATAAGGGCGATCATTGTCTAAGTCAAAATCTTTATTGGCGGTTAAGATAGATTTATCTTTCCCCGTTTGGACAATGCTTTTGGTCGCTTTTCCACCTGCCATTTTTTTCAAGGTATCTTTTTCCAGTCCATCAATAATTGCTTGGTTGTCAATATTGTAGTCACTATTAAAACTTGTGGCCCAGGATTTCCATAAATCCATGAAATATACAAAACGCATTTTGTCCTTGCCTTCTCCTTTTCGGGTAAAGAACTTGGTCAAATTGCTTAACTCTCCTTTGGCGGCCTGATTTCTTACGGCTTTCCATCTTGCTCCCTCTCCAGCAATTTTGGTAATGGCATCGAAACTTTCTTCATGCCCACTGCTGCCCAACTCTATTTTGCTCTTGATCTCTGAGGTATTGGCAGCATCTCCCAAGTCTGGTT
>JBCCSR010000522.1:0-4729 GCA_039199865.1 Bacteroidota bacterium | reverse complement strand
CACCGATCGAAGCTATCGATTGGGCTACCAGTTTGAATTCAACAATGCTTCGGCCTTAGAAATGAGTTACAACTACGTTTACCAAAGGCTCACCAATAGCTTCAATCTATTGGACCCAGACCGATTTACGGGTTTTCTCGAAGGGGAAGAATACGACTGGAGCGCTATCTCTATTGAATACAATAGCAATCCTAGAAAGAAATTTTTCTATCAAATCAGCAGTAGCTACGGTGGATTCTACAATGGTGAAAACTTTAACCTGAGCGGAGAGCTGACCTATCGCTACCAACCCTATGGGAATATTGCTTTGCGCTTTGATTTCAACGATTTGCGACTTCCAGAAAATTACGGTCAGGAACAATTGTTTTTGATTGGTCCCCGTATCGACTTGACTTTTACGGACAAAATTTTTCTAACCACCTATATTCAGTACAATAACGTTTTAAACAATATCAATTTGAACGGCCGCTTTCAATGGCGTTACCAGCCCGCTTCAGACCTCTTTATCGTTTATACCGAAAATTATCTTCCCGAAAACTTGAGGAGTAAAAATCGAGCGCTCGTGCTTAAACTGACCTATTGGTTGAATCTTTAATGTTTTGACAAACTTGCTCCGTAATTCTTGATCAACTGCAAGTGATCTGCAAGCAATGTCAATATTTGATCGTCGATACTGTACTGCCTACAATAGTCAAGCTCTGAAGCGAGAGATCAACTTGGATGAAAGCTCAAAAAAATGTCGAAGCGCCACCCTATCAACATTGCTCGCCTGGAGGGGAAATACCAAGGATACGCGAGAAGAGGCCTCTGGCTAGACGGATCGAATATAATTGGTTAGAGATCAAGCATCAGTTGATCCCCTTTCGCTCTTGAGACACACAGACATATTTTATTCCCATCTGACTTTTCCTCTTCACTCAACACGGCATCTCGATGATCAATTTCACCGCTGACCACATTGGCAATACAAGTGCCACAGGTCCCTTGCAAACAGGAATACTCCACTTTAATATTATTCATCAACAAAGCATCGACAATGGTTGATTTTTCATCGACGGTGATCGTCTTTTCACTTTTATTTAAAACAAGCTCAAAAGGTTGGTTATCGGTTTGACTGGCAATTGGCGATGAAAAGCGCTCCTCCTTGATCTGGTTGGTATCCCAACCCATGTGTTGGGCCGTTTTTTTAATCCATTGACTAAAACCATTGGGGCCACAGATGTAAATTAAAGTATCCGTATTCGGAGCAGCCAAAACTTTGTCTAAATCCATCGTGGATTTGCCGTTCTTGTCCAAGTGCATTTCAATGTTGGGCGCAAAAGTCCAATTGTCCAACTCAAACCGAAAAGGAATTTGTTCTTTGGTCTTAGCACAAATATGAAACTCAAAATGTTTGTCCAGCTCAACCAGTCGATGTGCCATTGAAATTAGCGGAGTAATCCCGATCCCACCAGAAATTAGGATGTATTTTGGTACATTTTCGTAGAGTACAAAATTATTTTTGGGGGTCGAAATGGTGATGGAATTTCCCACTTTGAGTTGTTCGTGCATTTCAAGAGAGCCTCCCCTTCCCCCAGCCTCTTTCTTGACGGCCACCTGATATCGATTGCGTTCGTAACTAGGATTGACCAAGGAGTAGGACCGAAGAATGCCGCTGGGCAGCTGTACATTAATATGAGCCCCTGCCGTAAAAGCGGGAAAGGATTGTCCTTCCATTGGTTCAAAGACAAATTGTTTGACTTCTGAAGCAACATCAGTCACTGAAGTGAGTCTTGCCTCCAAGGTTCTTTTCCCATCATCTACAGGCCCACGCTCCAACATCTTTTCTTTAAAATTGGGAATGGGAGGAGCATACACTCTTCGCTGGGGAATGGCTTGTCGGTGGAAGATCCCGTTGGCTAAACTCCACACTTTTTTGTATTTATACCAAGGGATATGAGGTAGAAAATGATGCAGTGCGTGGTCTTTTTGTCCCCAAAAAGAATCCAGAATCACCTTATGCCCAGTCAGATTAAAAGTGGCCTGAAAGGGATGCTCATGGATGTGTACTCCTTCTGGATGCGGTAAATGCGCAAAGGTATAAGTGGTGTAAGCCGCGCCTAAACGGTTGGGAATAAAAAACCAAATCAGAAACTCATACCACCAAGGGCTGCTAAACATGACGACATAAAAAAGGATATTTGCTCCGAAAGTAGCCAAGACAATGGCTTTTGTCTTATTGGGTGTCCGATGCCAAACTTTGGTCAGAAACCAACGCACGATGAAATATTCGTAGATAAAAAACACCAGATATCCCCAGGGAAAATGGTTGACGGGCGCTCCCACCATCGCTTCATCTGGATCCAAATCTTTATCGCCAACATAACGATGATGGGCCAGATGAAAATAACGATACATCGTCGTATTGTTACAAGGAAATAACAAGTTACCATTTAAGGTTCCAATCCAATCGTTGAGCCATGGATTAGAGGATACCGCTCGGTGGGTGGCATCGTGTAAGGGGGTAAATGAGGTATAAAATCCAAAGGCCATCATCGGATAAACCAACCACAAAGAGATGCCAATCGATGCGAGATAAATGCCGCTAAACACGAGAACATAAGCCAATACCGTAAGCCCGATTTGATGCAATGAGAAGAGAGGAATCGAAGAAACTTTACGGTAGTTGGGATCATTAACCACCTGATGAATGACTTCTCTTACTTTGAGATTATTGGATACAAAACTCATTGTAGCATGGATTTTAATGGACGACGATACGGCAATCATCAACAATTTAGGGGGATAAAAGCAGATTTTTTAGACGTGCCCGTACAAAAGCGCTATTCCTCTGCTTTCATCTGTTGCAGCATTTCGGCAAGTTGTTGAACGTAATTGGCCAACCAATCATAAGTATAAGACTCCTGCGTAATGAGCAAACAGAAATGTTCGGTAATAAAGCGATTGAAGGTCCGAACGAAGAGGGTCTTTTTTTGTAAGTCAAAATAAGCGATCCATTTGTCTACAATGGCCATTTCGTAAATTTCAAAAACCTTTTCGATGTATTGTTCAAAGCCCAAATCGCCTCGATTGATTCGCAATTGCTTGTGAAAAAAAACATCTGTCTGGTGCTCCAATAAAACTTCGAGGGTTTCCGGATGAATATTTTTACATTGGGCTACTCGTTGAGCAAAATAGTGAGAAGAGGTCAAATGATGCTTTAACAACTCCTCTTTGAAGCCATCCAAATCACCGAAATAATGGTAAAAAGAAGACTTGCTCTTATTGACTACTTTTGCCATCAATTCCACTCCCAGACAATTGAAACCATCTTTAGCGACCAGTTCGTAGCCCTTTTCAATCCATTCTTGTTTTTTTTGCCCTTTCATTTTTTGCTTTCTATAAATCTTTCTCCCTTGCCCTTTTTCCTTTGTGCCAATGGCATCCCTTGCTTTCAAAAATACAAAAAGTGATACAAGAACTCTCCAGTATCACTTTTCAATTTTTATTTCTCTTTTTCCCATTTGATCTACAAACCATTTTGTGACCTGCCCAACAACTTCCCTCAGTTCCTCTTCTTGAGCGTAACCATTGAATTGATGAAAAGGATAGTCCATTTGAGTGGCCATCCAACGTAGGTGTTTGTCCTCGCTCACAATTCGTTTAAAATAGTTTTTGGCATACTGTAGCAGAACTGCCCCAGCAGAATGGCTCATCAGTGTAGGGCAGATGATATTTGGAGCGGTCGGCATGTTTTCCTCAAAGCGCCGAATATCAAATTACTCCTATTTTGGAGAGACAATCTGCATGGCTTGAAAGGAGGCCGCTATGGTTTTGAAATGTTACATTGTGTGCATAAGAGGCGAAAAAGTAAGGGTTCAATTGAGTGAATCGATTCCCTGAATGGGCAGCCCGATGGAAAGATCACTGAATCGGAATCCCCACTTTATCGGGGGAAAAGGTGTGCACTGATTCAAGCGCAGTTGTAGAAAACCATTCCAAATACGGTGCTTTCCGCAAGGTGTGGCCTTGCCACTCGACAAGCAAATAAATCAATTCGTGCCAGACTTCATATGCAAAGGCCTCCAAAAAAGTCGCATCGAAAATGGCGTATCTACCTTGTATGCTGATTGTTCCCTCCCCATTTTCAACCCCTGCCCTTTGGTGAACATCAACTCCTACAAAGTAGGGGCTTTCCGCTACCTTACACAAGCCAGGATCTTCGTACCACAATAACATCAACGCTTCGGCATCCGTTTTCAATGCTTCAAAAGCACTTTGGGTATTCCGATGGTAGGCTCCAAAAGTACTGCCGGGGCAAATAGCCGTTTTGACCACCTGAATCCTTTTTTCCTCAAAAAAAGTAAGGGTAAAACAGACTTCCCCTGTTGGCTTGAATTGGTGTCTGGATGCCTTTTGTCGTCGAAACGCCGAGGGAGACTGTCCGTATAATTTTTTGAACGCTTTGCTAAAAGCAGCAGTTGACTCGTAGCCCACTTCGAGCGCAATTTCGAAGATACTGACGGAGGTATACTTTAAATACTCTGCGGAAGTTTGAATGCGAATTTTATTGGCATAAGCATTGATGGATTCTCCTTTCAACAACTTGAACAATCGATTGGCATGCCGATAAGAATAAAAAGATTTTTTGGTCACTGAGTCTACCGTTGTCTTACTAGTCAAGTCTCGAATATGCATTTCTAGTGCATCAACTCTGTCTTTAACCTGCTTGTGATTCGCCATATGATCT
>JBCCSR010000521.1:0-4737 GCA_039199865.1 Bacteroidota bacterium | reverse complement strand
CATTGGATGGAGCGTTTGTGGAGCCTCAATATGGAGATGATCGCAGAAATATAGAAGCCATGACGGAGCATGCCTACTATCATTTGGGGCAAGTTTCCCTGATCAAAAAACTAATTTTGACCGGCATAAGCACGCAATGATGAATGTATCTCAATACCTAACTAGAATTGCATATCAGGGGGAGCTGAGCCCCAATCTTGATGTTTTAAATGCGTTACAAAAACATCACTTATTAAGGGTTCCTTTTGAGAATTTGGATATTCATTCGGATACTCCGATTATTTTAGATAGCCAGAGAATCTACCAAAAAATTGTTGGATCGTATCGGGGAGGGTTTTGTTATGAATTGAATGGTTTGTTTCACGATCTATTGCTGGAATTGGGGTTCGAGGCACGGCGAATTTCGGGTCGCGTATACGATGAAAAGTCAGCTCGTTACGGAAAGGAATACGATCATTTGGCCATCATAGTCCAACTCGATTCGCAAATCTATCTGGTAGATGTAGGTTTTGGAGAATTTGCTTTTCATCCTTTAAAATTGGTCTTGGCGGAAAAACAGATGGACGAAAGAGGCGTATTTTTCATTGATCAATTCGAAGCGTATTATCGAGTCAATAAGCTAAAGGAAGGTAAAGCCGTTCCTCAATATTTGTTCAAAACGCAGCCAAGGGCCTACGAGGAATTTACAGCAATGAGTCATCACCATCAGACCAGCGAAGCAACCCATTTTACCAAGAAAAAATTCTTGGGCATTCCCATCATCAATGGTCGAATTACTCTGGTGGGGAACAAACTAAAAAGGATCAGAAAAGGGGATGTAGTCGAGGAGAGGATCATCGAGGAAGAAGAATACGCGTCATTATTGGTCAAGCATTTTTATTTTAGGGCTGATCTTTGAACGACTTTTTGGCCAGTGCATATCATGCAGTCTTCAATAAAAGTAGGAATAAGCCACTTCAAAATAAGATTTTGTAGATCCCTTCCTTTTCCTCCTACCATTGTAAGCGAAGTACAACATTTGGTGTAAACCGCAAACCAATGGTGTTGCGTTCAATGATCTCGAAGTCTCCAGTATCTGCATCGTAGCTTTCCAGTAAAAATCGTCGCTCAAGGTAATTTTCGTGGTTGTAAATATTGAGAAAGGAGAGTCCCGTAAATCCAGAGATTTTACGCGTTTTTCCGAAATGATACAGGACCGAAGCATCCAAGCGATGATAGGGTTTTAGCCGTTCGGCATTTTGTTCTTGGTGTCGGAGAAAGGCTTGGTTGTTTTGATTGAGGGCTATTCCATCCGGTGCCGTGTAGGGCAAGCCCGTACGAAATTGCCAACCGACAGAAAATTCCCAGTTGCGATAATTGAGGAGATGAACCCATTGTAGGGCGTGGCGTTGATCGTGAGCAGCGGGAAAAGGAGCTTCCTGTAAAGCGAGGAATTCGTAAACCGCTTTGGAAAGGGTATAACTCACCCAGGTTCGGTAATTCTGATGTCGCTTTTTGAGCAAAACATCGATTCCACGGATTCTAGAGTTGCCTCGACTAAAAGGTTGGTCGGGGAGGTTCCCAAAACTATTGGACAAAGAGGTAATTCCCGCCAATTCTTTGACATACCCTTCAAGGTCAAGCGTCCATCCATTTGCGGTCCACAAAAGACCACCAGTCCACTGATTGGACTCAATGACGGGGATACCAATATTGTCCGAAGCAATCCAGATTTGATTGTTGATGCCGATATCATTGATGTCGAGTAAAATCAACTGACTGATGAATTGGAATTGTTTGCTGCTGCTAATTTTTACTTTGAGCTGATCGTTGATGCGCGCACTCAGGGCAATACGGGGTTCAAAATAGTCATTGTCGAGTACTACTTGACGCTGATAACGTAGCCCCAGGTTGAGCTCCAAAACATTGGCCAGGAATAAGCGGTAGTCGCCAAAAAGAGTATGTGATTTGTTCTGGTACTGGTTGTCTTCGACCACTAACACACTGTCTACAGAAGATCGGCTCAAGCCCAGACTGATCTGATTGTCACTAAATTGATAACCAAATTTTAGGCTGTGATTGGCGCCAGGCTTCCATTCATTGATCCAATTGAATCCTTCATCGCGTACCCTGTTGAGTGAATTGAAACTAAATAGAACCAGCTCGAGACTATCCTTTGGTCCAAAGGACAATTGATAATCATAGTCGTATTCTGAAAGGGTGTACTGAACTTTGGTAGAAAATTGGCCCCCCCAATCTCTCTCCCAAAAGAAATTGGCGCCTCCGTTCCGCAATTGAAGTAAATCTCTGGAGAAGGCATTGAATTGAGGAACATCTGACAAATAGTTGAGCTGATTTTCTCCACCAAACATCACGATGCCAAATTTATTTTTCCCTGGTTTCCAGGTCCACTTGAAATTACCATCACTGAAGTAAAATTTATCGCTGTTTTCGATGGTGCCTTCACTGGCAAAATCGCCACTGGCCAATTTAGTGCCCTGAAACACTTTTTCCGCATAACGTAGAAAGGTGGGTGTGGGCCAGGAGTCAGTAAAACTCCGACGGAAAGAGAATTGTATTGCTGAGTTTTTCCAAAGTGGGGCATTGAGGTTGAGATGTCCATGGGTCAGATTGAATCCTGCGCCCACTTGGAAACGACGGCTAATGTCTTCTTTACTTCTAATATCGATCACTCCCGATACGCGTCCCCCAAACTCAGAACCAATCCCACTGCGGTAAACATCTACTTCTTCGACAATGTAGGGATTGAAAGCGGAAATCATTCCAAAAAAATGGCCGGTGTGATAGAGTGGAATATCATCCCAAAGCACCAAATTTTGATCGGGCGTCCCCCCGCGGATAAAAAGATTGGAAGCCGTTTCGGTAGGACTAAAAACACCTGGTAAAATTTGGATGGAACTCATGATGTCGGGCTCGACATTGCCCGGAAGTAAAGAGAGTCGGTCGGGAGTAATTTGAATGGATTGACTACCCAATTTCTGACCAATACCATCGGTGAGGTACTCTTTTACTTCGACGGTTGGAATGGCTGTTTCTGCAATGTCTAGTAAGATGGAGGGACATTGTCCTGCCGAGGTTTTTGTCGGAAGGATGGTCACGGGATGATAGCCAATGTAGGAGATCACTAAGCTATCTTGAGCCGCCAGACCATGTAATTCAAACCATCCGTTTTCCGTGGTATTGGTGCCTTGATTTTTGTTCTTAATGCTTATCGTAGCAAAAGCCAATGGCTTGTTTTGTAGTCGATCTTTTACGTAGGCGCAAAAATGCCTATAGTCGATTCCGGACTTGAGGCTTAAGATAACATGTTGCTTACTGATGATCTCGTATTGCAAGCGGGTTTGCTCGAACAGCAAGTTGAGGTACTGATCGATCGGATAGTTGCCGGCTGCCAGGTGGATCTCTTGTTGGTCCAAATTGGTGTCTCGATAGGAAAAAATGAGCCCATAGTTTTCTTCTAGATACGACAATACCGTTCTCAGCGGTGCTTGTTCGAAAGCGGGAAAGCGTTGGCTTTGCTGAGCCCAAAGCGTTTGGCTAATGAGGAGCCAGATGATTGCGATACGAAGTATGCGCATATTTTAATTTCGAAATGTGCCAGGCACAATACAATTCATTCAACTTACTATTTGTGCCCGACCCAATAGGAGCCATCCGCTTCTTTGCGGTAGCTCAATTCCATCGGTGGAAACACCATCTTGAAAGCCGTCTCTACATCTTGATGAATAAAACTTCCACTAAACTTATCTTCGTGTCCGGTGGTCAAATTGATGCGTACACCGAATTGATTTTCGAGGGCCTTCACCACATTTTTAAGCGGTTCGCTGTAAAAACGAGTCTTTCCGCTTCGCCAGCTTCCGATCTCTTCCACTGCTACCTGCTCTTTGGGTTGTATTTGATCATTAGTGATGCGGACACGCTCTCCCGGAGCCAGCTGCATTTTATTGTTGAGCCGATCTTTGACCATCACGCGACCAGATTGACAAGCAACTCTAAAATCATTTTCCCGACTTTTCACTGTGAAGGAAGTCCCCAGCACATCTACCTGGCCTTCCTTGGTTTTTACCGTAAAGTTTTGTCCCGAAATGACCTCAAAGAAGGCCTCTCCCTCCAAATTGACGATACGATTGTTGAGAAAATCAGCGGCATGGTATTCAATGCTTGAACGCGCATTGAGTTGTACAGAAGATTGATCGGGCAATTGGTGGGTCAGTTGCTGGCCATATGAGGTACTGATTTCTTGCATAGAGCGAGGAAATAGAAAGAAGTAGCTGATGAGCAAAATGGCGATCGCAGCCGCAGCCATTATCAAGCGACGGTAAACGATGCTACGTTCTTTTTTAAGCGCTCGGGGTTGATCTTGATGTTGGGTCTTAATTTTTTTCCAGTGTTGAGCAGTATCGGTTTGGGGAACCTTTAGTAGTGAGGAGGCTTGAATCAGATCATTGAACTGTTCATAATCGGGATGTGCCCGAAAAGCTTGTTCTTCCGCTTCCGTCAGCTCGTCGGCCACCCACTTGGCCAAAAAGGCATCATCACCGTTAAAGACTTCCATATTTTTCATTTATAGGTGGAGATAAATGATCTCCTTTATCTACAAATACATTTAGGGGGCTTTTACCCTACCTATTTCAAGCTATATTTTATGATATTCAAATATTTTGGTGGATTTCTCGCAAAGCCAATAGGGCTTTGTGCATGCGTTTTTCCACCGCTTTCTGACTGATGCCCAATAAT
>JBCCSR010000520.1:0-4739 GCA_039199865.1 Bacteroidota bacterium | reverse complement strand
TGGTCGTTAAAAAGTACCGCTAAGTCGTTTGGTCTTTGCGTTACTTGTTCTTCAAAAAGGCCTACAACGGTTTGACTACGATGACTAAAATCCTTTGATGAATGATTAAAATCAACAATCAATTGATGTTGCTCTTGTTCCGATAGGATGTTGAGCCGTTCAATGCATGCCTTGGGATCATTAATAACGGATTGGAGTAGTATTTGAAAATGATTCCCCATTCTACGTATCGTCTCTTCGGTAAAGAGGTCCGTACAATACTCAATTAGAAGGAATAATCCATTGGGGTTTTCGTTTGCAGAGAAAGTCAAATCCATCAATGAAGTCGACTGGACAATGTGTTCTCCATCCACTTCCGTGGCGCCCAATTCAATAGGGGAATCCTCCACCCTATTTTGCATCCCAAACTGCACCTGGAAAATGGGGGAATGACTGGTACTTCGATCTTTCACCACTCGGTCAACAATCTTTGAGAAAGGCACTTCCTTATGATTGAAAGCAGCCAGCGTATTTTCCTTTACTTGTTTCAACAAGTCTGTAAAATTCGTCTCCTCTCCCAGATGACTTCTTAAGGTAAGGGTATTGATAAAAAACCCAATCAGGTTTTCCAATTCTTTGTAATCTCGATTCGCTAGAGGTGTACCAATACAAATGTCTTTTTGTCCAGTGTATCTATAAAGCAATATCTTTAGACAAGTGAGTAAGGTCATAAACAAGGTAGCGCCTGAGTCTTTGGTAATCGCCTTTAACTGGTCAACGGTTGCTTTATCAATTTGAAATCCAATTTTATTGCCTTTGGTACTTTGAATAGCCGGACGCGGAAAATCAGTGGGCAATTCGAGGAGTGTAAAACCCTGAAGATTTTTATCCCACCAGTTTAGTTTTTCTTCTAATTGCTCGGTGTTTAAATGATTCCTTTCCCATATGGCATAATCCGCGTACTGAATAGGAATAGGTTGTAAGTTGGGTTTTTTGTTTGCCAACCTGGCATTAAAAAGTTCATTCAAATCCCGGAACAATATAGAATGAGACCAGCCATCGGATGCAATGTGGTGAATAATCATGACCAAAAGATGATCCTGCTCTCCACACTTGATCAAATGCGCTTTCAGCATGTAATCGGTCGTTAAGTCGAAAGGTTCCTGAATTTTCTTTTGAACAAATGCTTCTACATCGTTTTCATCTTGAAAAGAGGGGCCTTCCCAGTTGCCAAGTGTCCAATTTTCAGAAGGAATAAGGGCTTGATACGGCTGTCCATTTTCTTTAGTAAAAACAGTTCGCAACACTTCATGTCGTTCAATTAAATCAACAAATGCTTTTTCCAGGCTTTCTCTGTCCAATTCGTCTTTCAGTCGTAAAGCCAGTGTTTGGTGATACTGAACACTTCCCTGGTATTGATCAATAAACCATAGATGTTCTTGTGTGTAGGAGAGTGGAATCTTCTCCGGTCGCTCTTCTACGGTAATGACGTTAGCGGTAATTGATTTTTCTTTTTTGTGCAAAAATTCTGCTAAAGATTCAATCGTCGGATGCATAAACACATCTTTGACATTCAAGTCTTTTTTCAGTTGCTTTCTGATCGAAGCAATGAGTCGCATTGCCATTAAGGAATGGCCTCCTAACTCGAAAAAGTCATCTTTCATGCCTACTTGCTCAACCTTTAGAAGTTTATTCCAAATGGTAGCCAATTGTTTTTCAACTTCATTTCTGGGTGCAACATATTCCTTGTTTAACAAAGTCGAAATGTTTACCTCTGGCAAGGCTTTTTTATCAATTTTACCATTTGAAGTCAATGGAACTTCATCCACTTTTATCATGATGGCAGGCACCATATAATCTGGCAGCTTCTCGGTCAAAGCCTCCTTAACCACTTGTTTTTTGTACCAATCTTCAACGGCCACATAAGCGACTAATGCCTTATTGCCGTCCTGATCACTCTTCAATACAACAGCACATTGCCGAATCGCATCGCAATTGTGCAGGGCTGCCTCTATTTCTCCAATTTCGACACGATATCCTCGAATCTTTATTTGATCATCCTTGCGACCAATAAATTCGATTGAACCATCTGGCAAGTAGCGTCCAAGATCTCCAGTCCGATAGAGTTTGGTATTTTTATTTTTACTAAAGGGATTTCTAATGAATTTCTCTGCCGTCAACTCAGGCTGATTCAAATAGCCTCGGGATAATCCTACGCCACCGATACAAATCTCCCCAATAATGCCAAGGGGCTGAATATTGTTTGAATTGGGATGAAGAATATAAATGCTACGATTGGAAATAGCCTTACCAATGGGTAGGCTATGGCGCAGTTGATCGACCTGATGATAAGTAGCGCAAACCGTACTTTCTGTTGGACCATAGGTATTGTAAATGGTAAAAATCTTGTACAATTCCGTGATGTATTTCCCTTTCAGAATGTCTCCTCCACTAATTAATGCTTTGAAGCTAAAATCATAATTTTCGTACACCTCATTTAAGTAATCCAGGACGTAGGGGGTGGTGCTAAGAATGGTTACTTGCTGCTGTTCACACTCGGCAAAAAGCGATTCCAATTCATTCGTTTCTTTGGCAATCACCAAAGTTCCACCAGTGCTTAAAATGGGGAATATTTCCTCTACCGAAATATCAAAGGAGATGCTAGATTGTTGCATTACAACATCCTCCTTGGTCAATGAAAAATGGAACTTAAAGGTATTGATATAATCGTACAGGCTTTGGTGTTCGATCATCACCCCTTTTGGTTGTCCGGTCGATCCTGAGGTATAAATGATATAGGCAAGTTGGTGGTCCAGTAGATCAATATTGGGATTTTCGGTAGACTTGGTCCTGCGTTCTTTTTTGAATTGCTCTAACTCTTTGGCATCTACAATCAATTTACATTTGCTGTCCTGAACAATAAAGTCAATGCGTTTTGCAGGGTAATTCGGATCGATAGGAACATAGGCTCCACCTGCTTTCAAAATGGCCAAAATCCCAATGATCATCCATTCATTACGATCTAATTTTAATCCAACTTTATCTTCCCTTTTCACCTGATAGTGCTCGAGAAAATAATGGGACAATTGGTTGGCCATTTGGTTAATCTGTTGGTAAGTATACTGCTTCCCTTCAAAGGTCACCGCTGTTTTCAATGGCGTTTGTAAGGCTTGTTCCTCAAAGGCTTTCAAGAAGTTCCCTTTTCCAGGATAGGGTATTGCCGTGGCATTAAAATCAATCAGCAATTGCTGTCGCTCTTTCTTTCCCGACATCAAAATATCATCAACCGATCGATCCGGATAAGCGATGACATTTTCCAAAATCATTTGGAAATGTTCTGCCATCCGTTCTATGGTATCCCGATGAAACAAATCCGTACAATATTCAAACACAAAATAAATGCCCTCGGCACCTTCGGTGGCCAACAAGCTTAGATCATAAGGAGAGCTGCTGTAACCGGAAGACTGAGAAGAAATCTGCAAGCCACCTAGTTCGAGTTTAGCTACCTCTGGCGTATTCTGCATACTAAACATGGCCTGGAATACCGGGCTTCTACTAACACTTCGTTCTTTTTCCACTCGCTCAACAATTTTAGCAAATGGAACCTCTTGATGATTAAAAGAGGCCAGCACAGATTTTTTCATCCGTTGAACCAAATCGCTAAAGCCAAGTTGCCCATCCATTGCGGTGCGAAGCGCCATGGTATTGATAAAGAAGCCAACCAATTTTTCAATCTCTTGTTGGTTTCGATTGGCCAATGGTGTGCCAATAGCAACATTTTTTTGACCACTATATCGATACAGCAAGGTTTGAAAAGCGGTCAGGATGGTCATAAAAAGGGTCACATTCGATTTCTGGGTGAAGTCTTTAATTTTGTTCGCTAAGTTTTTACTAATCTGAAAACCGAAGTAATCCCCTTTCGTACTTTGGACCGCAGGGCGAGGAAAATCCAGAGGCAACTCTAATGCTTCAATGCCCGATAATTGCTTTTCCCACCAATTCAATTGACTTGCTAAAAAATTTCCAGCAATATTTTGTCGTTCCCAGCTGGCATAATCTGAGTATTGTAAGGATAGACGTTCTAACGCACATGGCTCGTCTTTTAATCGAGCTTCATAAAAGGTCATTAAATCTTTGATCAAAATTGATTTTGACCAGCCATCAGAAGCGATATGATGAGTGACCATAATTAGAATGAAATCCTTTGGACCGCACTCAATCAAATGCGCTCGAAACATGTAGTCGGAAGATAGATCGAAAGGGACATCAATAATGGATCTAATCTTGGTTTTTAAATCATTGATTTGATCACCATCTTTCATCCGCGTATAATCCATTTTCCAATCTTCCGCTGATCTCGCCTCTTGGTAGGGAGAGCCGTCTTCAGCATGAATGATCGTCCTCAATACTTCGTGGCGATCCACCAAATCTTTAAGCGCCGCCTCAATGAATTCAGGCTTTAATTCATCATGGATTCTGAGGACAGATGGTTGATGATACTGGACACTTCCTTCAAACTGATCAATAAACCACAGTCGTTCTTGAGCATAAGACAAAGGCAGCTTATCTCCACTTTTTCGTTCAATGGGCTTCAGTTTACTAAACCCATTTGGCCCCGCTGGAAGTTTACTGGCTTCAACTTGCAAAAAGGAAATAATTTCTTCCTTTCTAGAGCGAAGCGAATCCAATAGTTGAGGATTGATATCTCGGTCTTTAGCAATTTTCATCTGGACCTTTTCTCCATTCAATACCAAAGTTAC
>JBCCSR010000519.1:0-4744 GCA_039199865.1 Bacteroidota bacterium | reverse complement strand
ATTCCCTTACATACACTATCATTCGTAATAAAGTCTAATTTTGTAAAATAAAAGTGACCGCAAAATTGCCAAAGACTCGTAGACCGATCTAGCTACTTTCATTGTAAAGTAGAATGACCAAAGAAAGCTCCCCCAGAAGTACCAAACCACATTTAATCAATAATGATATGATTTTATCAGACAAACATATTTTAGAGGCCATTACCCAAAAAGAAATCGTCATTCAACCCTTCCGACGCGAATGCCTGGGCACCAACTCCTATGATGTTCACCTCAGTAAGTACCTGGCCGTTTATGAACAAAGGGAATTGGACGCTCGCCAGCACAATACCATCAAAGAAATCATCATCCCCGACACAGGATTCGTTATTCAGCCCGGTACGCTTTACCTAGGCGTCACGGAGGAATACACGGAGACCCACAATTCAGTTCCTTTTCTAGAAGGCAAATCCAGCGTAGGACGACTAGGCATTGACATTCACGCTACCGCGGGCAAAGGAGATGTAGGATTCTGTAATACTTGGACCCTCGAAATTTCTTGTGTTCAACCCGTACGTATTTATGCGGGAATGCCCGTTGGTCAACTCATCTATTTTAAGGTCGCGGGCGAAATTGAAAATTATTACAACAAGAAGAAAAATGCGAAGTACAACGAAAGAACCATCAAACCGGTGGAGTCAATGATGTGGAAAAATAAGTTTTAACCCAAATCAATTCATGTCTTCTTTAAAAATCATCTCCGCCGGAGCAGGTAGTGGAAAGACCTATCGGCTCACCCAGGAAATGGTTCAACTCCTGAAAAGTGGTGTTAGAGCCAGTGGAATCATCGCAACAACGTTTACCACCAAAGCTGCCGCCGAGCTTCAAGAACGGGTTCGCGTAAAGTTGTTGGAGGAAGGGCTAGTCGAGGAAGCCAACGACCTGACCAATGCACTGATCGGAACAGTACACGGCCTGGGGGTCAAATTGCTCAAACGCTTTGCCTTCATTGCCGGCGTTTCCCCCGAGGTAGATATTATTGCGGATGAAGACCAACAAGTACTGTTTAACAAATCATTGGCTACCGTTTTGCGCATCGAGCGCATTCAGGAAATGGAGCATTACAGCAATCGCTTGGGCTTGAACAAACAGGGATATTACGACTGGCGAAGAGAAGTCAAGGAGCTGACCGATGCTGCCCGCGCCAACGATTTTTCGGCAGCAGTTTTGGAGCAAAGCAAAAAAAAATCCATCGAGAGCTTCCGTAACTTTTTGGAACAACCCTCCACCCAAGATGCAAAAGCCTACAGTAGTCAATTGCTAAAGTTGTTGGAGGATACCATCGAGGAATTGGAAGGCAATGCAGACGAAACCAAAGTTACCCAAGGAGGCATCAATACCCTCAAAGTCTTTCGCAATACCCTCAAGCTAAAGGGAGAACTCAATTGGCATGAGTGGATTAAAATCAGCAAAATCAAAGTGGGGGCAAAAAGTAGAGACGCCGTCGTGGAATTGGCGGAGTTTGCCAAAACCCATGATGCCCATCCCGATTTTCACCACGATATCGAAAACTATCTCAGTAAAATTTTCGACATTGCCATCGAGGCCATCCAGGAGTACGAGACGTACAAAAAACAACGTGGACTGATCGATTACATCGATATGGAAATCATGGTCAAGCGTTTGTTGGATCATCCCCAGGTGCAAGAAATACTGGCAGAAGAATTGGATTTGTTGATGGTTGATGAATTTCAAGATACCAATCCGATTCAATTGGAAATTTTCCTCAAACTTTCCAATATTGCCCAACATTCCATCTGGGTGGGAGATCCCAAACAATCCATTTATGGTTTCCGGGGAGCCGAGCCTAGATTGATGCAAGCCATCATCCAACAAAACGGTGGGATCAAAGAAGAAGACATTCAAGAATATTCCTGGCGATCAAGGGAAGAAATCGTTTACCTCACCAATGCACTGTTTAGCAAAGCATTCAAGCAAATTCCGGTCAAACAAGTTGCCCTCAAAGCCAAGCGGACTCGCCTCGACAATCCGGAAGATCCTCAGTTTAAGGCAGAACCGATTCAAATGGGAGATGCACTGATCCATTGGAATTTTCAGTACGATGGTGAAGGCCGGCGCCTACCGGGTCGACCCTGGATGGAAAATTGTGTGGCCTCCGCTGTTGCGAAAATGTTGGAAAGGCAAATCCTGGTTTTACCCAAGGGAGCCAAAAAAGTACGCCAAGTCCAAGCCGGCGACATCGCCATTTTGTGTCGTTCCAATAAAACCTGTCAGGAAATGGCAGAAGCACTTCACCGAGCAGGATTAAAGGCGGCGATTGCGCGCAATGGTCTGCTCAGTACCGCAGAAGTTCGATTGGTCTTGGCCTGTTTGAAATACGTTTTACACAAAAGAGATTCCCTTTCCGTGGCAGAAATCATGCTACTGGCAGGAGACAAAGACATTGAAACCATCATTGATGAACGCTTGAAAGATCTGGAGCAATACCACAATGACTTTCATGAAGCCAATAAAATCTGGGGGCAAGGACATCCACTGATTGATCAACTCAATGAATTGAGACCCAAAATGGTGGAACTCTCCAGTACCGAATCCCTCAACTTAATTTTGGAGGAACTGAACCTACGTCGCATCATCGCTCCCTGGGGAAAGGTGGGCCAGCGGATGGAAAACATTGATGTACTGCGCCATTTCACCCTCAAATACGAGGAAGCCTGCCAACGATTGCACACCGGCGCCTCACTGGGTGGCTTCATGCTGTACCTCAATGACCTGGAGAACAAAGGCGTCGATACCCAAGGATCGGGCGAGGGTCCCGATGCCGTTCAAGTCCTGACCTATCACAAGAGCAAAGGATTAGAGTGGCCCGCTGTCATTTGCTATGACCTGGAAGGCAATCTACGAGAAAGGGTCTGGGGAATGAACATCGTTGCCGATAGCGAGCAAGTCGATCTCGATAATATTTTGGGCAACAGATGGCTTCGCTATTGGATCAATCCCTATGCGGATCAGTACCGAAATACCAAGTTGGAAGAGCGAATCAACAATAGTCAAGTAAAAAAGGCCGCTCACGAACAGGCTTTGCAAGAAGAAGCTCGTTTGCTCTACGTCGGCATCACCAGAGCTAGAGATTATCTGGTTTTTCCCACGAGAGAACGTCCAACCAAATGGCTCAATCGCTGTTGGCATGAAGGCCAGGAAGATTATCCTACCCTCGATGCCAATAGCCACGAAACACCCTGGCATTGGAATGGAATCGACCTGACCACAGATACGGAGATAATGCTTTTTCCCAAGGATTTTCCCAGCGCCGAGCCAAGCGAGGAAGTCATTCATTTTTTGGGAGAAAGGGCAGGTAGAAAAGAGTATGAAGCCTACGAAATCAAGGTAGAAAATGAAAACTGGAGTCGAAAATATCAAAGTAAAATCCATACGCCCATTCAGCTCAGCCAAGCTTATTCCTTTATCGAAGGACAAAACTACTACCAGCTGGCCAAGATGACCAAAGCTTTTTTAATCGCCGATCATGTAACCGATGCCCTAAAAGACCGTCAAAACAAAGCAGAGGGATTGATCGAACGCTATGAGGTAGAAGATCAAACGGATGCGGACCACCTCATTCAACTGGGTGACCATTTCTTCAACTGGTTATCCAAGCGGTTTGTGGTCAAGCAAATGTATCGCAAATACCCCATTCGCTATCGTTACCAAAATCGTTTGTTTGAAACCATCATTGATTTTGTGGTCGAAACAAGTGAGGGCTGGGTGATTGTACAAAACAGCGGTTTTAGTGGAGATCAAAGCAAATGGAAGAAAAAAGCGAAAGAACTCGGCCCCTGGATGTATCTAAGCCGATTGGCCATCATGGAGCTGTTTGAGACAAAAAAAGTGCAGACCTGGGTTCATTTCGTCTTGCTTGGATTCATTCTAGAGGTCAATACCACTGCCAAGCAAAGCAAGCCCACAGAAGCCAATCCCTAGTTTTGTCGAACTGTATCTGAACTATATTTGACCAAACTTGGCGGCATGGTCCCATCAGCATACGGCTTGTATCATCTAGTACCCTCATTCATTACTTTAATCAAAAATACTCAAAATAATGAAAGCCAAACTCACCAACCTGCTGATCATTTTATTCCTGTTTCTCCTGATGTGGGTGGCTTTCAAAAGTTTGGCTTTCCTCAGTAATCGCAAAAATACGCTCACAGCAATGGGCACCAAAGAACAGGCGATCGAAAAGCCCATCCCAAGTACCGACCAAACACCGATAAGTGACGGTGAAAAGGTCATCCAAGCCCTCAAAGGCGAGGAAAGCAGCCCAGCCAAGCATCACTCTCTTGATCATGAAACTAGTCAAGACCAGACGGAAATCTTGCCCAGAGAAAAAAGTGGCTCCAAAAAAATAGTGTCCGCCCCCAGTGTAGATGAGCAAAACGGGGTTGCCCAAAACACCATCGAAGCGAGGGTAAGAAAAGCAGCGCCAAGAAAGTCACCTGCCACCAAACAAAAAAAATCACCAAGCGATCATTCCGCTTCCCTAAAAAAAAGTCCTCCCTCTGATCCCACAACCTTTATGCTGATTGCCGGCTCCTACAGCATCTTAAAAAATGCCCAAAAAGAAGTAGACCGTTTTCGGAAGCTAGGCTTTCGCAAAACTGAAATGGTCCAATTTGAGGGGAGAGCCTATCATTCCATTTGCATCGATCGATTTGTTTCCAAAGAAGCAGCACAAAAATCACTTGCT
>JBCCSR010000518.1:0-4750 GCA_039199865.1 Bacteroidota bacterium | reverse complement strand
CATTGCAAATCAATAGCGGTGCTGTAGCTTCGTGTAACTTACTGAAATTCATTTTTGAAATTTTTTTTACAAAATTCCGTTGATGAACTTACTTTAGCAACCGATTTTTTGGCAAGTATTTTTTAAGGACAAGTGATGCTACCTCCTTTTTCATCCCAGCACTTTTGGGCCACCATTTTTCCATTCATCCAATTTTGTTCCTTCCATACTTTTCCGCTGTCGTACAATACTTTCCAGATGCCTACTTTTTTACCGAGATCAAATCGCGCTTCAATACAATTGGAGGGTTTGTGAACATCACAAATGGTCCATAAACCGTCTCTTTTGTCCTCCCTCATGTTTCCACTGGCCACCAATTCTCCTTGGTAGTACCATTTCATCCATCCATTGGCTTTTCCATTTTGGTACTGTCCCTCTGCAATTAACTGATTGTTTTCATCGTATTCTTTCCATAAGCCCTCTTTTTGTCCATTTTTGTACTGATTGAAAATACTGTCTTGGGGAGGAGCCAAACTTTCTTCCGCAATCTTATCGACCGATTGAGAAGACTGGTTTTCGCTCGATTTGATTTGTCCTTTGCAAGCAACTTGAAGCCAACCGATTATTGAGCAGAGGTAGAGAAGATGGCGCAAATGCAAGAGAGGCTTTTTACCCAAAGGGTTAAGGTAAGGGGACTGATTCATATGATCTTTTTATTTTAGTAGGTCTGTTCTTCCCTCGGGGCAGCTTTAATACCACACCGCATGGCCTCTTTATTTTTACTCACCAAGACTGGCCGCGGAATATACCACAATTTAAGTGGATGGGTGGACAGAGAATGATAGATTCACCTTTATGCAAAGCTAAAAATATACGAAAGTACGTTTCTTACAACAGTGAATCTTGACGAACGAAAATTCCGCTATGTCCAGCTTTTACCGTACATTAGGATGGAGATTCAAATAATACGGTACCCATGTTGTTGAAATTTGTTTTTAGAATAGTAGCCTTCTTTGCTTTGATTGTTTTGTTGCCTACTTGTGAGCGCGTTCCCAAGCGCGTTTTGGTCTTTAGTAAAACGGCTGGATTTCGCCATGCATCCATTGAGGCGGGAAAAACCGCTTTGCTTCAACTAGGACGAGACCATCATTTTCAAGTAGACACGACCGAAGATGCCAGTTTTTTTACAGAACCAATCCTAAAACAATATGCGGCAGTGGTTTTTTTGAATACGACTGGTGATGTGTTGGACTATCCACAACAAGCGGACTTTGAGCGATTCATTCAGGCTGGAGGTGGTTACGTGGGGATTCATTCGGCTACGGATACGGAGTACGACTGGGCTTGGTACAACAAGTTGGCGGGGGCCTATTTCAACGGGCATCCTCGGATTCAGGAGGCAACTTTGCAGTGCGTCAATCATCATCATCCCGCAACGGAAGCGCTCGATTCCACTTGGCAAAAAACGGAAGAGTGGTACAACTTTAGAAATATGAATCCCGACATCAACGTCTTATTGACGATTGATGAGCAAAGCTACGAAGGGGGCAATCACGGTACAAAAGATCATCCCATGTCTTGGTATCACGACTACGATGGAGGCCGTGCCTTTTATACCGGTATTGGACATTTGAGTGAAACGTTTCAAGATTCTACTTTTCTCAAACATCTCTTGGGAGGCATTCAATATGCCATGGGAGAGGCACCACTAAACTATGACTTGGCCTACAGCCAGCGGGTCCCGGAAGAGAATCGCTTTGCCAAGGAGATCTTGGATTTTAACCTCGATGAGCCAATGGAAATAGACGAATGGCCCGGAAAAGGGATGCTGTTTATCGAGCGTAGAGGAGCGGTCAAACTATTCGATTTTGCCAAAGCAGCTACTCAAACCATTGGTCAGCTCAATGTGTTTTACGCCAATGAAGATGGATTGTTGGGCTTGGCGGTCGATCCAAATTTTAGCGATAATCATTGGATTTACCTGTTTTATTCTGCTCCCGGTGAAGTTGCGGAACAACATGTTTCTCGATTTGAAGTGCAAGGAGATTCTCTTTTATTGTCTTCCGAAAAAATACTGCTGACCATTCCGGTCCTTCGAGAATGTTGTCACAGTGGAGGGGCACTGGAATTTGATGCCCATGGCAATTTGTTAATCGGTTTGGGAGACAATACCAATCCTTTTGAATCGGATGGTTATGCCCCCATTGATGAACGTCCAGAAAGGGCTTTGTGGGATGCTCAAAAATCAGCGGCGAACACCAATGATTTGAGGGGAAAAATTTTGCGGATTCGTCCGCAAGCAGATGGAACTTATACCATTCCAGAAGGCAATTTGTTTGCGCAAGGAACCCCAAAAACGCGGCCCGAAATTTATGCGATGGGCCTTAGAAATCCCTTCCGATTTTCGGTGGATAGCAAAACCAATTATGTCTACTGGGGAGATGTGGGACCAGATGCGGGGGTAGCAGATTCCTTGAGAGGACCACACGGAATGGGGGAGTTCAACCAAGCCAGAGCGGCGGGGTTTTGGGGATGGCCCTATTCGCGCGGAAACAACCAGGCTTATCATGATTACGATTTTGCCCAAGCTACTTCGGGAGAAAAATTTATTTTACAAAAGATCATCAATGATTCTCCTAATAATACGGGATTGGCTCAGTTGCCTCCGGCAATGCCTTCGATGATTTGGTATTCCTATGCCAAGACCGCTCAATTCCCTTGGCTCGGAGAGGGAGGAGTCAATCCGATGGCGGGCCCCGTATTTCACGCTGCCGATTTTCCTCAAGCGAAGCATACATTTCCCAATTATTTTGAAAACAAGTTGTTTGTCTACGAATGGATGAGAGACTGGATTTTTGTACTGACCCTAGATGATCAACAAAACTATGTCAAGTCTGAAGCCTTCATGCCCAGTACGAAATTTTCGCATCCAATGGATATGCTTTTTGGAACGGATGGCTACTTATACGTTTTGGAATACGGGCAAAAGTGGAATGCACAAAATATTGATGCCCGCTTAAGTAGGATTCGTTATCTGGAAGGCAATCGCCCCCCCTTGGCTAAAATGGAAGTGGATCAAATCGTAGGAGCAGCTCCCCTGACCGTTCAATTCTCTGCCGCAAAATCCAAAGATTATGATCAGGAGGAGCTAAGTTACGAATGGTATTTTACCGGAAATGAGCTTGAGTCAAGAGAATTGAATCCTAGCTTTACTTTTGTGGAAGAAGGAATTTATGATGTTCAACTTAAAGTTATCGATCGCCAGGGAGAAAGCAGTACGACCAATGAAAAAATTATGGTGGGTAATAGTAAACCCCAACTGGAAATTGCTTTGGACAGCCCAGATTCTACTTATTGGAACCACAAAAAAGTAGCTTACCAAATTAGGGTTGACGATCGCGAGGATGGAAGTAAAAGTGATGCATCCATTGATCCGCAGAAGGTCAAAGTAACTTGGACTTATTTGCCGGAAGGCGAGGATCTTATCTTGGCGACCCTGGGCCATCAACAAAATACTGTTCCCAAAGGATTGGAATTGATCAATAACTCCGATTGCTGGGCCTGCCATGCCAAAAAGGAAAAAGTCAACGGTCCAAGCTATCTCGATATTGCCAAAAAATATGACCGTACCGATCAAGATTATTTGATCAGTACGGTCATCAAAGGAGGAACTGGTATCTGGGGAAACACCATGATGTCGGCACATCCACAACTCAGCATTGACGAAGTGGAGGAAATGGTAAAGTATATTTTATCCTTGGATGAAGTAAAAAATCAGGAGGAACAAAATTTACCCATCCGTGGAACGTTAGAGTTTACGGCGCATTTAAAAGACGAAGACTTGGGGCAGTATGTTCTCATGGCTTCTTATCGTGATGAAGGAAATGCGGAACAGGAGGGTTTTGCTCTTTCTACCCGTAAAAAAGTTGTTTTTAAAGCCCCCAAGTTACAGGCGGAACATGCCGATGGACGTACCGAGGGCCTAGGGACTTGGGAAAGTCATGGAAATACCTTGGTGGGCTCCATTGTCCACAATACTTTTTTAAAATTCGAAAATCAAAATCTACTTGATTTGCGGAGCATTAAATTGGCTGCGAGCTACAGTGAAAATTACAATTATCAGGGAAAAGTAGAAGTTCGAGAGCAAAGTCCTAGTGGAAAATTGATTGGCCAGATGCAGGTAGGCTATTTCAACGAAGAGAAATGGTCAATGAAATACTATGATATTCCCGTTCGACCAAGCCTAGAAACGGGAGATTTGTACTTGGTATTTAAAAATCCTGGAGATGAAAAACAATTTGTCTTGAACGCCGATTGGATTTTAATGGAACGGATTTAATGTCGGTTGGTACTTGCGGAAAAGTCTAAAAATAGCTTTTAAACAAAATAGTTGGGTGAAAAGGTAGACAATTGCCCGGAAACAGCTTAACTTGCAAATCCTTTATATAATTTTTATTTATTTATCTCGGAAACTAAAATGAATGAAAACCATTAAATTATTGCCCTTAGTCGTCATTGCCTTTGTATTGCTCTCTTTCGTTAGTTCTGACATCAAACTAGAAATTCGATCTTTTATTGATGGAAAAGTGGAACTGAAAGTTCCAGCTGACTTTGAGCTCATGTCGGAAGAAATGCTCAAGTTCAAGTATCCTACCGAGCAAAGACCCGATGTAGTCTACACGGATAAAACCGCAGGAATCAACGTAGCCGTTCGCTTGACACAAAACCCTGCCAGTCAGGAAGCCATTGCTCCCTATGCCGACAATTTTGT
>JBCCSR010000517.1:0-4755 GCA_039199865.1 Bacteroidota bacterium | reverse complement strand
TTGATCCACGTTATCCCGAGGTCAGAAATTATTTGATCCATATTTATGTCAATGCCCTAAAGACTTGGAAAGTAGATGGATTTAAACTGGACTTTATCGATGATTTTAAAGTCTATCCGGAGACGGATTTGTCGAAAGCCAATGGTCGAGACTACGCTTCTGTCAATCAAGCGGTAGAGCGTTTGCTGCGGGATGTATACGAATCATTGCAGGCCATCCAGCCCAATATTCTAATCGAATTTCGGCAAAAATATATTGGTCCAGCTTTGCGTAGTTTTGGCAATATGTTCCGAGCTTTTGATTGCCCAAACGATAGTCTGACCAATCGAATTCGAACTACAGACGTCAAGTTACTGTGTGGACAGACGGCCGTCCATTCGGACATGTTTACCTGGCATTACGACGAACCAGTAGAATTAGCCGCACTACAAGTAGTCAACATCCTATTTTCCGTGCCACAGATTTCTGTTCGCCTAGGGGAAGTGTCGGAGGAGTGTCTACAGATGTTGCATTTTTATACCCACTATTGGCGTAGTCATCGCGAAATTTTATTGGATGGAGAGTTTCAGGCTTACCGTCCTTCATCCAATTATCCATTGTTGAAAAGTAAAAATGGCCAAAAAATCATTTACGGTATTTACGACGAAACAATCGTCGAACTAGATAATAATTGTGCTCAACTGGATCTGATCAATGGGAAGCGGAGCCAACAAATTGTCCTACAAGTGGGACAATCTTTAGGGAAATGCCAACTAAAAGTCTATAATTGTTGTGGCCAAGAACAGTCGGATCAGTGGATAGATTTGAACTCGGGACTGCATGTGCTCGATGTACCAGCGGCCGGCTTGTGTCAAATCCAGTCGCAGGATTAACCCATTATAGATCACAGAATCAACCAATTTACGAAAACCAAACGCTTCACTAAATGAATGCTATATCCAATATTGACATTGCCATCATTATCCTCTACTTTATTGTTGTCTTGGGCATTGGTTTCGCCATTGCACGTAGAACGGAGACTGGAGAAGATCTATTTTTAGGAGGCCGGAGTTTTACTTTTGGTCTGATTGGGCTTTCCCTTTTTGCTTCCAACATTTCGAGTTCTACCATCATTGGTTTGTCGGGGGCTGCCTACAGTACGGGGGTCGTCCAGTCGGTCTATGAATGGTTGTCGGGCATTCCTTTGATCATTGCGGCGGTGATTTTTGTTCCGCTCTATTTGCGATCAAAAATTACCACCATTCCCGAATACCTCGAACGGCGTTTTGATCGGCGATCCCAGATTTTCTTTTCCATCATTACTATTGTCAGTAGTATCGTGGTCGAAACAGCGGGTGCTTTGTACGCTGGGGCCATTGTCTTGCAAACCTTTTTTCCGAATCTGATTTTGTGGCAGACGACTTTAGTGTTGGCATTGATTGCGGGCATTTATACTGCCTTTGGTGGATTGAAAGCAGTCGTTTATACCGATGCCATTCAGGCTATTATCCTCATCGTGGGATGCAGTGTCATGACTTGGATTTTGTTTGGTCGGCTCGATTATTCTTGGGCCAAGGTGTTAGCCGCTGCACCAGAAGGCCACTTTTCAATGGTCCGACCGGCAGATGATCCGAGTTTGCCTTGGACGGGTTTACTGCTTGGCGTGCCCTTCATGGGCTTTTGGTATTGGACGACCAATCAGTATATTGTACAACGAGTATTGGGTGCGGTAGATGTTAGGCATGCGCGTTGGGGAGTCATTCTTGCGGGTTTCCTCAAAGTGATTCCATTGTTTATTATGGTCATTCCCGGCGCGATGGCCATTAGTTTATTTCCAGGCTTAGAAAACTCCGATCAAGTCTTTCCAACCATCGTTACTCAGGTCTTACCGGTGGGAATGGTGGGTTTGGTTTTGGCCGGTTTGGTATCTGCCATCATGTCGAGTGTAGATTCCACGCTTAACTCTGCGTCAACTCTGGTGGTTATCGATTTTGTCAAACCCAACAATCCCAATATCACCGATGCTCAGATTACACGCTATGGTCGAATGACCACCTTGATCTTAATGCTGGTTGCCGCCGGCTGGGCCCCTTTTATTGGCAATTTTCAAGGCTTATGGGATTACCTCCAACAAATGTTTTCCATTTTCGTTCCTCCTATTGCTGCCATTTTCTTGATCGGTGTATTCTACAAACGGGGTAATGGCGATGGTGCCTTTTGGACGCTGGTAATTGGCACCAGTTTGGGCGTTGCGCTCTTCCTCCTAGGCGAGGCAGACATTTGGACCCAACATTATACCACCAACGTAGGCATCATGGTGGCGACAAGCTCTTTGTTATTCGTCCTGATTAGTAAGATGACTCCTCCCCCTCGTCCCGAGCAGATCGAACTGCTGACCTTCCGTAAGGAATTGGTTGCCGATGGAATGGAGGGATTGCCCTGGTATCAGGATTATCGAGTCCATATGGTTTTACTGATTGTATTGATGGCTTGGATCTTGGTGATGTTTTGGTAATGGATGGCTTGGGAAGTATTGGGTTGCCTTTTTTCTGGGATGACTTATCTGTATTGACAAAAAATTATTGTTAGCACCCTCCTCATATATTCAGAAAAATAATTATATTTGCCTAGCAGAGCATGTAAGGGCTTATCAATTTGTTTGGATCACCATACCAACCCTACACTTCTAATCATATTCCTAAGCCTAGTTCTAATCATTTTTTAAGAAGGGATTTTCCGAATAATAGAGTTGTTTTAATTGACTGTAATCCAATTGTTGGCATTACTACTACTCTATCATTGTCTAAACCCTAAAAAATGAGGATCACCTCCATTCTAGTAGACAGAGATCATCAAGACCTTGATTACCTCGAAGATCGACTGCTGCGCAATTGCCCTTATCTCGATATCAAAGGTAAAGCATTGGATGTTCATCAGGCCAACCGTTTGATTGATCATCAATCCCCCGATTTGGTTTTTTTGGATTCCAACTTTCTCAATGAGGAGTCTCCCAGTATATTGTCCTGCTTAAAAAGACATCTATTCGATGTGATTCTCTTGTCTGAGCAGCGTGCATTACCACTTGGTGCCATTCAATGCAATACCTCTGCCTGTATTTTGAAACCCATCCAAACGACTGAGTTGATGACAGTAGTCAACCAGGCTCGTCAAAAAATTTTGGAGCGGAAAACTTATACTCCCCCCCTTTATGATAAAGACGAACCGCAACGCTCTATGCCCTACAACGACTTGATTGGAGTGCCGACAGTGGAAGGCTATGAATTTATTTCGATCCAAAAAATCGTTCGCTGCGAAGGTTTAGAGAAATGTACGCGGGTTGTTATTTTGGATCAGCCAGATATTATTAGCTCTTATAATTTGGGGGAATTCAAAAAAATATTGGCACCCTTTGGCTTTTTTCCACCTCACCGTTCCTACCTTATCAATCTGGCACATCTCAAACGCTATCACAAAGAAGGGACGATCACGATGATTGACAATGGTCATATTCCCGTGGCGAGAAGGAGGAAAGAAGCCTTCCTCAAAAACATTAGGAAAATTTGAATACCGTCTCTTCCAGATTTTTATCCACTCATGCACATATTAAAACCATTCGTCAGATGAGTATTTACTAAATCCCTCCTTTTTAGCATTTTAGGACATCGTAGTTTAGATTCATCCGAGCAAAACATCAATTGCCGAAAGTGCTATTGACGCCTATTCCCTTGATTTCGTTTTTCAAAAATTCAAAGATAGTCTTGCTATCGTATTTTATTATGAAGCCTCACTTGATCATTAAAACCAAGTTTCCTTTCCAAACTCCCACGATTTATTGGGAAGAGGCCATTCATAGTAAAGAGGCTAGCCCCCAACATTTCTTTCCTGCGATTGATGCGATCTTAAAGGGAAAATACAAAATGCCTTATTGGTTGACCTACAACTTTAAGCCACAAAACCAAGTCTGGTCTCCTTCGGAAAAGGAAAGCGGTTTTCATCGAATCTATCGCTTGATTTTACAAAAGGATACCCACATTCCTCCATCTATTCTTCGGGAAATTCAATTGCTTCCGGAAGTGAGCTACGTTCGGGTAGGCAATGTCGCTCAAGCTAAATTGCCCGATTCAAATGTGGCCCAAGCCGCGAGTCTTTCCCAAGCCTATCGCAACAATGGCCTCTTTTTAAAAGAAGCCCATTTGTTTAGCAAAGGATCAAGGAAAGTAAAAATTGCCATTTTGGATACTGGCTTTGAAGTGGATCATCCAGAAATTCGACATGCCATGCTACCGGGGAAAGATTTTGTCAATATCATTGATGGCGCAAAACAGTTTATCGGCGATTTCCTCGATTACGACGATACCCCTGAAGATGAGGTCGGCCACGGAACGCACGTTGCGGGCATCATTGCTGCCAAAGGATACAAAATGCCCATTGGAGTTGTTCCCGAGTGCAAAATCATTCCGGTAAAAGTCTTGGGAGCCCTCAAGAGAGGCAAGAGCGTTGTTGGAGCTGGGCTCATCGACAACATTAATAATGGCATCAAATGGGCGGTTGATCAAGGAGCTGATGTCATCAATATGAGTTTGGGCATCAAACATATGGGGGGAGGTTTGCCCCATGATGAAGTCATTCAATATGCTTTGAAAAAAGGAGTAACGGTTGTGGCGGCATCGGGCAACGACGGTATGGAAGACAAATATTATCCGGGCGCTTTACCGGGCGTCATTGCGGTTGGTCCACCGAAAGTAGAAAAATGAGCCACGCCACCTTGATCATCCG
>JBCCSR010000516.1:0-4768 GCA_039199865.1 Bacteroidota bacterium | reverse complement strand
TTTCCAATGCCGCCTGATCCTCTTGATCTAAAAATCCACTTCTTGTTCCCAAAAAAATCTTTCCTTGAAATTGATCCTTATAATCCTTGATCACTTCCTCTAAGCCTGCAATATTGAGGACGAAGTTTTGATTGTAGGCTCCCCGATTGACTGCAACATGAGAGAAAGGATGATTGCCCGTAGTCATGGTGGAAAGGATGATCAACTTGGGCGTGACATCGGCCATATTATTGGTCTGCATGGCTCCTCCCGAAATGTACTTCAACGCATTGATGGCATCAACTGCTCTCTTCCTTCTCAACTCCATCGGTAGGCGGACCAATTCCTGAGCTTCCCCATTGGCCTTTTTTACAAATTGATCAGCAATCGTTGTTGCTCCCTGATCAAGTGCTTGCTGTTTGAGTGAAGCCGTCAAGTTTTTAAAACCTGTTTTATTGTACGTAGCAAAAGTACCGACCTGTTCTAAATCCAGAGCAAACATTCCTTTCATAATGGTGCTATACTCTTCTTTGGTGTAAGGCACTGCATCTCCCTCCTGCCTCGACATACTTGACCAATTTTCCTTAGTCTCCGTAGCAGCTACCGCAATCAATGCGGAATTTTTCAAGGGAGAAATTCTCGTTACGGTAACATTCTCCAATTTGGGTTTTCCTTTTTTATCCAAGACAACCTCCCCCTTTTCGTCCAATACTTCTCCCTTCGCCGCTTTCATGTAACCAAAGATATCATCATCGGGATACTGAATGGGGTCGGCAGCAGTAAAGGCAATTTTTTTATCTCTAAAGATGGGAGATAACTTCCACGCAAATGTTTTTTGTAAAGTATTTCGCCACCAATATCTCCATGCTTGTCCAGAGACATAGACATATTCCCGTCCATGCTTTCGTATCTTTTTCGTGGCCACTCCATTTTCAAGATTAGTGGAAGTACTCTTCCCCGCATTATTCAAGGCTGCTACATCCACATCTATTAAGACAAATCCTTGTGTTTTTAAATTTTCCATGTTTGTGATTTTAGTCATACTAAAAAATGTTCCCCTGTTAGGATTTCAATGGATGCTTCGTGCCCAGTATTTACCGTTCAAATAAGCAATTGAAATCATCAACTATTCTTTAATTTTTCTTCATCTTCTGAATCGTTAGTGATATCTATCTCCTCAAAGAAGATTTCATTTTCATGCATTTTTTGGTAAAGGGCAATCAAGAGTAAATCTCGAATTTCCTTCGCAGAAGTTCCATCGGGAAATAAATAATTCACAAAATCTTCGAGGGTAAGCAAAGCCTTCTCGTTTTTTTCTGAGTGGTTCATCTTGATGAGACTTAAAATAAACCGCCTCACCTCCACTACTTTATCCGCTCGGTTCAATCGGCCGATTCTACTTTTCAATCTGCCCTCATCCCGTATGATGAACTCAGCCAGCGCTTCAATTTTATCCAAGGTCTTATTATCCATATGTTTTAAATGATTTTGATAGAGTATGACAATGTTAAAATGAAAGGAGTGTTGCCTGTTCCAATTTAAAATCGCTGGAAGAATACTTTTTCCGTTCAATAAGTTTTGGTAAATCCAATTGATCCAAGTTTTATACTCTTCGTATGGAACAGGCGATTTTTGCTTGGTTGATTGAAACAATTCCGTTTGAGGATCATAGACCGTGTTTTTGTGTTTGGAATGATAAAAATGTTTTCCGACAAATTTTTTCCAACCAGACACCAGGTCTCGATGCAGTACCTTACGGTAAAAACTAAAAAGTGGAGAAGAAAAGTTATAGAGTACCACTTCCGGTGAAGCGCCAAAATTGGTAAAGTGATAGAGATTGATTTCCACATTTTCTTCTTCAACAAGCTCCTCAAATCGGTCTGAGATACAGCTATGTACAAAATCAAACAAAGCGGATGCAGGGTTATTGAATTCCGAACGTAAAACCCCCTCCGCACTTTTTGCCCCAATTTTGCTCAGATTATCCAGAACGTTTTTTCTGACAAATCGCTTGGTAACTTGATCAACATTACTCGTAAGTACAGCAATTTTATCACTCAACTGAAGCGCCCCAAACGGAACAAATAAGATTCGAATGAGCACTTCTTTTGAAAGCATAAGCCCACTCTGAAAGGAATGATGAAAATTGATGAATGTTCCCGAACCTGCAAGCATGTGATTGTCTCGTCCGCTCGAAAAGAGTTCGGTTTTGTGGCCTATTATTCTACAAAAGCCCATTTCATGGGGTTCGGTTGCTTCCAATAATCTCTGGTAATAGTTGAGCGTTTCCTCAATTTTTCGTTCTCCTTTGAAAGCCGCCTGAGTAATTTTTGAATTCAAGAAAAAAGCATGCAATTTGGCGTTCCAGTAACGCACATAAATCTTCGTCACATACTCTATCAGTTCCAAAATGGACTTGTTTCTATGTGGAGGTATTCCCCAAAGTTGTTCAATGACAAAGCCTCCAATATCGGCGAAGGGATCTCCCGTTGGTCGAATGAGTAAGTCCTTATCTATTTCCTTAATGCTAGTATCCATGTTCGCTTAATTTAAAACCTGTACCATTCCCATCCCTACCCCACTATTTTTCTCCCCAAAACCCGCATAATAGCCCAACTCCAACAAGTCAGTCGGTGCCGTCAAGGAAAAGTCAAAGTGATAGCCTCGGTATTGATTTTTCTTAAACGTAATCAGTTTGGAACGCACCTTTGACAAACATTCAAAATGGCCATGACGACCAAGCGGCAGCAATGCTTCTCCCACCCCAATTCGCTTTTTGGAAATGGCCTGTTGCTTTCGCCATAAGTTCATCAACAACAGTTGCGCATAGTCTTTGTCCAAGGGAGAGCGATATTGTGCATGCTCTTGATTGGCCTCGTAGGCACCAATACAAACAGGACTTAAGGTTCGAAATCGCATGCTCGTCTTGAAGAAGGGAGGAGGAAGGGTGATGGCCTCTTGCACCACCATCGCGGCCCCAAATCGACCACTGCGCAAGACAAATTGCTGATTCTGGAAAAGGCCAAGAACAAATTTTTGTAAAGCCTCATCCACAAAAAAAGACAACTGCAATTGGCTTGGTCCTTTTCGCAAGATAAAAGCTCGATTTTTCTGATCAATTTGATACAAAACAGGAACCAAGGGACCGAAGGTAAACAGCTTGTATTTCTTGCTCCCAAAATCATAACCCAAATCGTGCAAACGGCCTGCATAAGTGGCATCCGCATTGCCTAGGGTTCGATAAATCCAAGAGGAAATCAAGTATTGATAATTGATGGGCAATACTTGATTGGGAGGATGATCCAAAGTGAGCTGCAATCGCATCATGTTTACTATTTTTTAACTATCGTTCCCCTAAAGGTACAAACACCTTTAAAACTATTGAAGTCTATTATTTTTAAATATCCCGATTTATTTTTCCTACATTCGTTGCTTATCACTTAACAATCAACATTTTAAATGAATAAAAGTCCCCTACCAAAACCCACTTCTAAGCTCTTTCAAGTTTTACAAAAATTTTCTTCTACTCAATTGACGAGCTTTCGCAAATACCTCCGTTCTCCTTATTTTCACCAAACCGAAGGGGTCAAAGTCTTATTTCAATACTTGCGGAAATACCATCCGAAATATGTTTCTCGTCAGCTAGACGATCGGGTAATAGCGCAACAACTCTTTCCCAAAAGTAAGAATGGCCTCAAAAAAGTTCAAAATTTTAAATCGGATTTGATGCAGCATGTAGAGCAATTTTTGGTGTTCGAACAAATGAAGCAAGAGCCGATCCAACAAAAATTTCTCCTGGCCAAAGCTTATCAAGATTTGGGCTTGGCCAAACAAGCCAAAAAGGCCATTGGCAAAGCCCAACAAGTACTCGAAAAGTCATCTGCGATCGGACTATCCCATTTACAATATTCATTAGACATTGCCCACTACGATTATTTCCATCCCGACACTCACAAGTTGTTCAAGAACCCAGAGAAGCTACAACATCTACATGATCAATTGGATCAATATTATGTCTTGGCAAAGTTCAAATATGCCTACGAAGTCAACGAGCGCAACAAAAGTCAGAGTGAGCAATTCAATTTGAGACTTTGGGAAGCCGTCCAGCAATTGGTTGAGACGGACGACCAGTTCCAAGCTCCGCTCCCGCTCCTACTCTACTTAAAGCTCGATCAATTGACCGCCCAAGCGCATTACGGTGAACCAGATTTTCAAGCCCTCCAAGAACAATTTTTCCAACAACTTAATCTACTAGAGAAAGAAGATCAACAAGCCATTTTCACTTACCTCATCAATTACACTGTACGGGCAATGGATGCTGGACAGTTGCACTTTGCTGCCATCCAATTTGCCTTATTTCAAAAGGGGTTGAGTCATCATTTGATTGTTCGAAAAAATAGAATTTCCATTGCCTCCTTTCTAAATATCATCAGCATTGCCGCTACCTGTCAGGCCTTCACTTGGATTCAAGAATTTGTGGCCACTTATCAAGATTTTCTACATCCCATCCTCAAACCAATTGTTCTGGAAATTGGTCAGGCACAAATCTTTTTTCATCAACAAAAACCTGAAAAGGCCCTCTCCATTTTAAATGCCATTTCTCCCATTGCCTCTGACCTTGAGATAGTCTCCAGACCTTTGGCAATTAAGGTGCTCTTTGAATTGCTATTGCAAGATCCTACTTTTGAAAGTCTGCTCCTCTCGCAAATCAAGAGTTTTCCTCAACTTTACAAAAGAAAGTATGCCTTCTCGCCAGAAAAAAAAGAGGCCTACCAAAACTTTATTGCTT
>JBCCSR010000515.1:0-4770 GCA_039199865.1 Bacteroidota bacterium | reverse complement strand
CCATCGTCCCCAATCCAGCAGAAAGTGCTTGTATTGGTGACGACGTATTTGTCTTTCCATTTGCGACAGACAATACCTCAGACAGTGGGACCCCCACCACTTGTTCAAATAGTGGCAAAGATCAATGGTTTACCTGGACCGCTACCAGTTTAGGGTTACAGTTCAACGCTTTACATCCAGGAGAACCCGGAATGGCTATTTTCTCCAACTGTGGCGACGCTTCGGATGGGATTGAAATTGATTGCGCCTTCACCGGAGCAGGTAACGCCTATCTTCGGGGTTGGGAAATAGGGGATGAACTCCTGATTCAAGTCTATGATGAGATCTTTCAAACCAGCGATGTAGCATTTTGTCTGACCGAGATTAATCCTCCCGCCAATAATGATTGTATCAATGCCATCGAACTACCGGTAGACATTTCAGCCACTTGTGTTAGCTCAATACGAGGAAGTAACTCATTGGCCAGTCCATCGGGAGAAATGCCATCGCCCACTTGTGGCAACTTTGCTGCTGGAAATGATGTATGGTACCGAGTCGCCGTTCCCAGTTCTGGCAAAGTTAATCTGGAAATGAGTTCGGCCGGATTTCCGAATCCAATCAGTTGGGCCATGGCCGCTTACAGTGGGACTTGCGGTAACTTGTCGATAATTGAATGCAGTACTTTTAACGGTTTTAGTTCATTGCCAGTCCTTGACCTCGAAGGCCAAACACCGGGCTCCGATCTGTACATTCGCGTCTGGGAATCGGGCAGCAATAGTGAAGGAGCATTCAACATCTGTGCCTTTAGCGAACCTTGCGATCTACAAATTACTGGCCTCAGTCCGACCGATGAGGGCTGTGCCGGAGCTAACGATGGAAGCATCAGCCTGAGTACGAACACCTCCAATCCTCCAATCAACTACAGCTTAACTGGCCCAGTTGAGCAAAACAATTCGACTGGAGTGTTTAACGCTTTGCCCGCCGGAGCATACACCATTATTGCAACCGATGCGCTTGACAACTGTTCGCTAAGCACTACCGTGATGATTGAAAGCGGAACGCCACTTGTCGTTGACTGCGCTCAGCTCCAGGATCAAGATCTGGATTGTTTGGACGATTTACCCGTTCCTAATTTTGATCTGGCCTGGGTAACGAGTGCTTGTGGAAGCATTCAAGTAGCCCATGTAGATACCATATCCGATGGTTTAGGTTGTATCTTGGATCCAATCATAGTGGAAAGAACCTACACCATTAGTGATGATCAAAATACCACGACTTGCGTTCAAGTCTTTACCTTCGAAAGCAATGAGGCACCCAGTGTCAGTTGTCCTCCCAACACGACCATCGCCTGCGATGCCATCCCTTCCACTGCGGTTACGGGAATGGCAACCGCCTCCGCTGACTGTGGCATTGACTACAATTTAATTTATTTTGACAATGCAACTTCTGGGGTATGTATCCAAGAGGAAAGTATCGAAAGGGTTTGGACCGTCATTGACGCTTGCGGTCGCATGACAGAATGTAGCCAAATCATTGAGGTGATCGATACCATACCTCCAGACCTTCCCACTATCCCGGCAGTACTGACTTTCCAGTGTGGAGAAGAAGTACCCGAAGCAATGGTGATGATTACCACTGACAATTGTTTTAGCCCCATCGAGGGTCTCCCCACCAGCGTCCAAAGCCCAGGTGATTGTGCCCATGATTTTACCATCCTAAGAACTTGGACCTTTGATGATGGATGTGGCAATGTCTCTTCGATCAGTCAGCAAATCATCGTCAAGGATACGATTCCTCCAACGGCGCCGATGGCACCGGTCAATTTAACGCTTCAGTGTACAACGGAAATTCCACCTGCGGTTCCCCTAACGGCAACAGACAATTGTAGTCCAGACCTTACCGTCATGCCTACGGAACAAATGAGTATGGGAGATTGCAGTAATGAGCTAAGTTTACTCCGCACCTGGACCTTTACCGATGAGTGTGGCAACAGTGCTACTATGAGCCAAAGCATTGTGGTAAAGGACACCATTCCACCACTTGCTCCAATGGCGCCAGCCAATTTATTGTTACAATGTGCTCAAGAAGTCCCACCAGCCATCGCCCTTACGGCCAGTGACAATTGTAGCCCAGACCTTACCGTTATGCCTACAGAACAAATGAGTCCAGGAGCTTGCGCCAACCAGTTTACGCTAGTTCGTACTTGGACTTTTATGGATGATTGTGGCAATAGCTCAACGGCAGTACAGATCATTGATGTTGTAGATAACACTCCACCTGCAGTTCCAAGTCCTCCTACTGATTTGGTAATTCAATGTGCCAATGAAATTCCGGATGAGATCGCGCTGACGGCAATCGATAATTGTGGAGAAAGCATTACGGTGCTGCCCAGTAACGTAATTACACCCGGAGATTGTACTACCCGATTTACACTGACACGAACTTGGACTTTTGCAGATCAATGTGGCAATACTTCCTCGGTGGAGCAAAATATTGAGGTTTTGGATGATATGCCCATCTCCGTCATCGCGCCACCCGACCAAACTGTAAATTGTGCTTATAATGTCATTGCCACTCCCGCTTTGGTAGTCGTCAACACACCCTGCAGTTCTAGCTACGAAGTAGAAAGCATTGGACCTAGCTTGGTAGAGGGAACCGCCGATTGTCCGGAGGCCATCTACCAAATCACTTATGTTGCTACTGATGCTTGTGGACGAACGGCTACGGCGACTCAGTCCTTTACCATCGACAATGCAGCACCTCAATTTGTTTGTCCAACGGATATTTGTGTCATCGATTGTCCGGCAGATGTTGAGCAAATTTGGAACACCTTTAATGCTTATGCCAGCCAAGCCGTAATCAATGCTTCCTGCAATAGTCAACCCTTTGTTTACAATGACTTTCATCCCGACAACTTCATTGCTGTAGATTGCCATAACAATTCTTTTGGCATTCTCAACGTCATTGAATACCAAACGGTCACTTTCTATGCGACCGATGCTTGTGGGCGAACCGCCACTTGTACGGCCTTAGTCATCGTTAAAGATACGCAGGATCCTGAAATTGTTGGCGAACCTTATCCGACCATTCGCGAATGTGATGATTTGGTACAGTCTGAATACGAGGCCTGGATTGCGGACAATCTGAGTACTCTCTCGGCAACGGATGCTTGTAGTGAAGTAGCATGGTCTTATCACCCTCCAAGCCCCAACGAAACAATTTGGGTCAATGGCTTTGCAACGACCTCAGTAGTGTTTACGGCCAGTGATGAATGTGGCAGCAGTACTTCGAGGACAACGAAGTTTAGATTGAAAAACAATTTCCCTCCTAGCTTCATCGATAAACTAGAAGAGAAAACAGTAACCTGTGATTCCACCCCACTTCCTTTTGATGTACCCAACTATGTTCATTCTTGTGGAGAAAGTACCTTGACCTTTGTTGATGAAATCATCACCAGCCAAGTCCCCAACGAATACAGCGTCATTAGAACCTGGACGGTAACGGACCAAACTGGAAAGAGCAATACCGTTTCACAAACCATTTTTGTAGTTGACCAAACTGCACCAGTGGTGTTGGTTGCCCCTGACAATCTTTCAATAACTTGTTGGGAAGAAGTTCCACCAGCCAGTGAGCTAAGTGCAATGGACAATTGCTCGGGAACCATTACGGCTTTTCCTCAAGATGATTCAACACCAGGTAATTGCGCAAATGAGCTGATTGTCCTACGGACTTGGACCTTTACGGATCTTAGTGGAAACACCACCCAAGTACAGCAAAGTATTGTGGTAAAAGATGAAATGCCGCCTACTTTCACTTTTATTCCTCCCAATCTAGTACAAGCCTGCGGTAGTACTCCACAGTTTGGGACACCCATTGTCAAAGACAATTGTGATGGTGCTATCCAGCTCAGCTGGAACGATGTGATGGGTGGCAATACCTGTAATGGCTTTGCAACTCGTACCTGGGAAGCAACGGATGCTTGTGGCAATACGAGTACCGCCAGTCAGATCATTGAATTCAAGGATCAAGAGGGGCCTGTGTTCGCTCCCCTCCCTCCCAGCCAATCGATCAACTGTGATGACTTTCCACCTTCTTTCAATGCTCCCGTCGTGGAAGATGCTTGTAGTGAAGTCATTGAATTGAATGTTGAAGAAAGCTACCTCAGTGGAGGTCCCAATAGTTGTTTGCTCGGCGAAGATTTTGCTTTCCAACGCACTTGGACGGCAACGGATGCTTGTGGCAATGTGAGCACTACCAAACAAGTCTTTGACGTAAGGACCAATACAGGCACTGGACTTACGAGGGAAGCGCCAAGCCAAAATGATTCCAAAGCAGAGGCAGTTTTTGAGTTGTTGCAAAACCAACCTAATCCTTTCATGCAAGAAACGACTATCGGTTTTATCCTACCAGCTGCAAGTACAGCCAGTCTTAGTTTGTATGATCCCGCGGGTAGGCTGGTCTATCAGTTGAAAGGAGATTTCGAGCAGGGGTACAATGAAATCAGTGTTAGCCGATCAGAGCTGGGCAGTTCGGGTACTTTTTATTACCGCTTGGACACCCCCAAGCATACTGCTACTAAGCGATTGATCATTTACTAAATTTTGTTGGGAGCTTAAAAGCATTGTTATCAAAATAGGGATCGAAGCCTTTAAGATGCTTCGGTCCCTATTTTTATCTACGCAAAGTTAATTCAGCTCAATTGGATATTCAACCCTACCCCATTGGAAGCATCGTACTATTGAACTTTCCAGTGCGCTATCCGAGCAGTTCTGACAAGACCGGCGTCTGTAT
>JBCCSR010000514.1:0-4771 GCA_039199865.1 Bacteroidota bacterium | reverse complement strand
ATTTTAAAAAATGGCATCAAATTTTGTTAAAATTAAAATAAATTTGTGGCCATGAAAGTTATAATTATTGGTTTGGTTACCAACAAGTTCGGTGAAACAAACCGCTACCAAAATCAGTATAAACAATCATTAGTTTTCTGATTTTGAGGTCCCAAAGATTAAAGTCACCCTATTTCCCTTGACTTTACCTCCAATTGAATAACGAAATTAAACTTTTTTTTAGTTTGAAACGAATAACATATACCCTCTTATTATTAGTTGCTGTGGCTTTGATCTCCGCCTGTGCGGTGAAAAAGAGCAAAAAAAAGCAAGGTCCAATCTCCAAGTTGTACCACAATACAACAGCTAAATTCAATGGTTATTTCAATGCCAATGTTCTGGTCGAAGAAAGTATAAAGAGTTTAGAAGAGCAACATCAGGACAATTATACCAAGATCTTGCATGTTTACAAATACGTAGCCAACGATAATCCACAAGCCGTAGCGGGGAATTTGGACGAGGCGATGAAAAAAGTGGCCGTTGTCTCCAATCTACACGATCGATCCAATTGGGTAGACGATTGTTACTTGATTTTGGGAAAAGCTCAATATCTCAAAAAGGATTACGAATCAGCCGAGGAAACCTTGCTGTACATGTCTCAGGAATTCAGTCCGGAAGCGATGGCCAAAAAGGATAAAGATCGAAAAAAGGCAGACAAGAAGAGAAAGAGCAAAAGCAAGAAAGCCAACAAAAAGAAACGCAAAAAAGCGCAAAAAGAGAAGAAGAAAAAGCGCAAGCAATACGAAAAAGAGCGCAAGCGCAAGAAAAAAGAGCGGGAAAAAGAACGCAAAAGAAGAAAAAAAGCAAAAAAGTCTGGCAAAAAAATAGACGGTCCAAAGAAGGAAGATAAAAAGAGTGCTGCGCCAAGTGATCCACCACCAAAGACGAGCAAAGAATTAGAGGAGGAAGCCGCCAAGAAAAAAGAAGAAGAGGAAAAAGCCAAAGCGGAGGAGCCCGATAATTATTTTCTCAAACACAAACCCGCTTATCAGGAAGGTTTGCTTTGGCTGGCCAAAACGCTCATCGAAAGAGAATCTTTTAATGATGCCGAACGCCTAATCAATCAACTCGAAAGCAACCCAAAAACATTCAAGGAAGTCCGTCGCGAATTGGCTCCCCTCAAGGCACACTTCGAGCTCAAGCAGAAAAATTACGACGAAGCCATTCCCTCGCTGGAAGAAGCCATCGAATTGGCGAAGAAACGCAAGGAAAAAGCACGTTATTCCTACATTATTGCCCAAATTCATCAGCAAAAAGGACGAGAAGAACAGGCCGTTGCTTTTTACGAAAACGCCTACAAAATGAGTTCAGCTTATGATATGAAGTTTAGCTCGCGACTCAATGTCATTCAAACTGGATGGAAGAGCGGTAAAACTACAAAGGAAACCGCAAGTAAGCAGCTCAAAAAAATGTTGAAAGACATTAAAAACGAAGACTATAGAGATCAAATCTATTACGCACTTGCCAATATTGCTCTAGAGGAAAACGATCGTTTGGCCGCTATAAATTATCTGCGAAGTTCTTTGTTTTACAGTACCAAAAATCCTGCTCAAAAGGCAGAATCCTATCTGCAATTGGCCAATCTGTATTTCGAAGCCGAAGCATTTGTCTCTGCCAAAAACTACTTCGACAGTACCTTGATGGTCTTGGCAAAAACCGATGAACGCTACAATTTGGTGACTCAATACAGCAATATCCTGACGGATATTGCCAAAAATATTATGATCATCGAAACTCAGGACAGCTTACTCCGCATCAGCAAAATGAGTGACAAGGATAAGAAGGCCATCGCCTATCAAATTAAAAAAGCCCAAGACGAGCAGCGACTCGCAGATTTGGTCAATAAAAAGCGGGGGGGACGAGGAGGAACCGCAAAAGGAAAGTCTGACTATTGGGCCTACAATGATAAAACAAAAAAGAAAGGAAAAAAAGATTTCGAGAGACGCTGGGGTAAAGATCGCGTATTGGAAGACAATTGGCGACGCTCTAATCGACGAAAACTGGGTGGAATTGCCGATCAAGAAGATAGCGAGGAAGCCATTGATCGAGAGTTGACCGAAGATGAAATCGCGGCCATTTTAAAAGATGTTCCTAGCTCAGAGGCACAAATTGCCAAAGCAGAAAAAATGGTGGAGAAAGCCTTGTTCAAACTGGGGACCCTCTATCGAGATCGGCTAGAAAAGAATGAAAAATCAGTAGTTACACTAGAAGAACTGCTTCGCCGCTTTCCTGATACCAAGTACAAACTCGAGGCCTGGTATTTCCTTTATCTCGGCCACACCGACCTAGGCAATACTGCAAAAGCCAAAGAATACTACGATAAAATCATCAAGGAATTCCCGACTAGTACTTATGCTCGCGTGCTGGAAGACCCCAATTTTATAGCTGTTTCTCAGGCCGAGGAGAAGCAGTTGATGGAGTTTTACGATAGTACTTACGATATTTTTGAAAATGGAGACTTCGATAAAGCAGCCCAGCGCATTGCTCAAGCAGAACAGCAGTTTGGACCAAAGAACGCTTTACAACCTAAATTTGCCTTACTCAACGCAATGTGCATTGGTAATTTGAAAGGAAAAGATGAATACATTAAAGCCCTGAAAGAGGTCGTATCCAAATATGCCAACACCCCAGAACAAACGCGCGCGAAGGAAATCCTACGCCTGTTGGGACAAAACATTGGAGGCAATGATAAGAAGACAAAAACTGCTTCTAAGAATGGCGGAGAAGGAAAAGATCGATTTAAAGCAGATGCTAAAAAATTACATTACTTTATCGTCGTATTGTCGGGGGGAGAGATCAAATTGACGGACGCCAAAGCGGCAGTATCTGATTTCAACCGCCAATACCACAAGCTGGAAAAATACAGAATATCCAATGTGTATCTCGGTTCAAAGTCAGGAACGCCCATCTTGGTCATTCGCCGCTTTAAAACCAAGGGAAAAGCCATGAATTATTATCAAAGCATTCAAAACAATGCCCAGGATTTCCTTCCGGAAAATGTTCAGTACGAAATTTATCCAATCACGCAGTACAATTATCGGGTGATCCTAAAATCAAAAAGCCTGGACGGGTATAAAGAATTTTTCGAGGAGAATTACTTAGAATAATGGGTTGCTGCTCGGATAAAAAAACAGGCAAAATGAATCTTCATTCTGCCTGTTTTTTTATTCCATTTGAATCAATAGCTGGCCTTTATCCACTGCCGTTCCTTGTTCAATCAAAATGTCTTTGATCACGCCATCTCCAACAGATTTGATAATGTTTTCCATTTTCATGGCCTCCAGGATAAGTAAACCATCTCCCTTTTTCACTTCCTGACCAATTTTGACCGCTACGCTGAGTACCAAACCTGGCATCGGTGCCTTCACTTGATTGACTTTTTGGCTTCCTCCCGAAGACAGTCCCAATTGTTTGACCAAGCGATCGAAATGATCGGCAATGCTGACTTCAAACTTTTTTCCATTGATCAGCAAGTCAATCTTTTTGGCCGCAAAGTCCGTTTGCAGTACTTCTGCTCGATAGGATTTTCCATCTTGTAAGATATGAAAGCTACCATCTTGTTGAAGGACTTTATCCAATTGATCGATGTCACTGGCGTTCAAATCAAATTGGTGCTGTTCATTCACCTGGATAGAGTAGAGAGAAGAATTCGCATTTTGCATGATCTGTTGAATTTTAAGGGTCTCTTTTAGTTTTCTTTAGGTAGGCTACGATCAGCTTGGGGTTTCACTTTGCCCAATTTAATCATAAAATGAGTCTCAAAGATGGTGTAAAATAAGTAAATCACAAAAAAGGGAATCAAAAAGAGATTAGAGCTGGGTTCTACCAAACGATGATAGGCAATCACCAAAACAATTGACAACAACATCTTGCTGAAAACAAAAGTGACAATGACATTGGTGAATAGATGTTTTTCTGAGCTCTGAGCAGCGGAGTACCCCACCATGTAAATCACGATACTAAAAAAAACAAAGAAAAGACAACTCAGAATAGAAAGCTGGTAATCTGTTTGGAATGCAGGAAATTGATGTAAAATGGTTAACATCAACCCAAGCCCAAGTGTAAGGAAACTGAGTTGATAGAAAAAGTCTCCCTTTGTCATTTACTTATTCCTGATTAAGTCTTTTAAGGTCAAATAAAGGGCTGCTAAAATTCCTATCAATGCAAAAAGTACCGTGAAGTAGGGCCTGGCCGTAGCGAAATAATCATCTAGCTTACTACCGATGAAAGCACCGATGAAAACGATGATACCCATTTGGACTGCTAGGCCCGAATACTTGGCATAATTGACTGCGCCCCGATCTTTAGACTCTTTGTTTTTCTGCGACTTTGACAACGGGCTTAGAAGCTTTTACTGAATCGAATTTACCATTATTGGAAGCCTTAACGCCCATTTTGCAAGTTACGTTGAAGATGGCTCCAGACTGTACGATCAATTTATTGGTTCTTACATCGCCAGCAACTTGAGCTGTCTCACGCACGTTCAACAATTCAGATACTTGCAAATTACCGTCGAAATGACCTTCGATTACGGCATTTTCACATTTTATATCGCCTTCTACGGAACCTGTAGGGCCAATAATCACTTTTGCTTTACAAGTCAACGCTCCTTTGATCATACCATCCACTCTAATGTCACTTTCCGACTTGATGGTTCCCTCTACCACTGTTCCTTTCACCAATGTGTTTAAGGAATGTGGTCCGCTTGGTACCGTTGTCTTTCTGGTTGGAT
>JBCCSR010000513.1:0-4771 GCA_039199865.1 Bacteroidota bacterium | reverse complement strand
GCAAGGACCCTCCAATCGAATGTAATAAGCACCCGATGCGGTCACGATCAAACTATCGGTAGTTGCCCCCGCCAATAAATCTCCTCCGTTGTACCACTGATAAGTATAATTGTCAGAAATGGCAGAAGCTCTCAGGGTAACGGAGCCACCGTCACAGAAATCAACGGGGCCTTCGGCCTCAACGGAAAAAAGGCCCGCCTCATTATCACCAACTGTAAAGGCTTCCGTTTTGATACAACCGTCATCGTCGCTTACGGTTACGGTATAAATTCCCGCTTCCAATGGGCCAATGTCTTCAGTATTTGCTCCATTGGACCAAGTATAGCTAAAGGGAGCAACTCCGTTGCTCAATATCAAATCAATTGCCCCATCGGCAGTTCCAGTACAGTTTTCATTGGTAATTTGGGCAGATAGCGTAAATTCGGAGCAAGCATCCACACCAATTTTGAAGAGGGTTCCCTCCGTAAGGTGGGCCAAGTACAATTCGCCGTTTTGATCTTCTCCCAAGCTGCTGGCCGCAAAACTTTGAAAAATTCCGGCCTCATTGACTACAAATTCTCCGTTGCCATTTTTAACGATCGTCCAAAACTGGCCAGAACAATAGTCTCCATAAATATAATGACCTTGCAAACTGGAAAAATTGCTTCCTCGATAGACAAAACCTCCCGTAATTGAGCAATGCCCAGTATGCGGATAGGCTTCAATTGGCGCAGCAAAATTACTGGGATCCTCACAACCACTATCGTTGAATACTTCATTGCCTTCCAAACAACGCCAACCGTAGTTGAGCCCACCAGAGCTACCCGCTGCCTCATAATTGACTTCCTCGTACAAGCCCTGTCCAACATCTCCAATCCACAGATCTCCGGTCTGACGATCAAAGCTAAAGCGCCAAGGATTGCGTAAGCCAATCGCCCAAATCTCATCCAGGGTAAAGTCGTCATCAGCAAAGGGATTGTCGGTAGGAATCGAATAAGGATTGCCATTGTCGACATCAATGCGCAGTATTTTCCCGAGTAAAGACAATCGGTTTTGAGCAAAGCCCATAGGATCTCCTGCGCTACCTCCATCTCCCGAAGAAATGTACAAATAGCCATCAGGACCAAACTTCATACAGCCACCATTGTGATTAAGAAAAGGTTGGGTGATATTCATCAGGATGGTTTCACTATCGGCCTCTGCTACATTGGGATCATCGGCACTGACCTGGAAACGACTAATGGCCGTATTAAAATCCGTATCGATATAATTGAGGTAAAAAAAGCCATTGTTGGCATAATCGGGATGGAAAGCCAAACCAAGCAAACCAATTTCTCCCGAGGCAGCATTAAAGTGTTCGACTCTTTCTTCGATATTTAGAAAAGGCGTAGGCAAAATTACTCCATTTCCATCAATGATGCGAATGATGCCACTTCGCTCCACCACAAAGAGTCGTTCATCCCCAGCGTGGGCAATGTCTACGGGAAAGGTAAAGCCCGATGCATATTCCTCAAAAGTTAGGATAGGTTGTGCCCACAGGCTCGGCCAGACGCCAAGCACTAGCCATAATAAGACGATGAGATGCTTCATTACTGAACGTTTGAACAAGGATCAAGTTGAATAATTTGATTGTAGGTGAGGAACTGAATCAAAGATACTATTTTTTGAAAAAAGTAATTGATCAAAAAGGGATTGTTTTTTCCTACTTGTTTTCTTAATAATAACCCTGCAAATCCCTGGCCAATAGCGGGTAGATACGGAGTACTCCCAAAAAAAGCACATCAGCGTTACGATGCTGATGTACTTTCTAACTCTCTCTTAATATAACTTATGTCTAAGTAAAGTCGTATATTGCCGGAAAAGACTTCCAAACAATATACTGCACAAACTCCTACCAAAACAATACCAAAAAGCCCGAATCTATTCCAGAGATTCGAGACGGAATGAAGCCTTCAAATTATCGATCTGAACCACAAATGCACCACTTTCGCTAAGCCATTGATTATCAATTCCTACAAAGGCCAAATCGTGAGCCTTTAATTCAAATGCTACTTTTTTACTTTCTCTGGGCAGAAGTTCAATTTTCTTAAAATCACGTAATCGTTTTACGGAAGGCGTTACACTGGCCACCAAATCACTGACGTATAGCTGTACCACTTCCTTGCCCACTCGCTCTCCTTTATTTTCGACGGTCACAGAAATTTTAATGGGCTCCTCCATGCCAAAAACCTCCTGATTCACTTCCAATTTGGAATAATGAAAATCGGTATAACTCATTCCAAAGCCAAACTCCCATTGTGGATTGAAAGCATTTTTACTAAAATCCTGCTTGATCAAATCCGTTCCCTTATGGTCGTAGGTAAGCATAGAATTGGAGAAACGAGGATAAGTATAAGGCAATTTACCGGAGGGGTTTTCGTCACCAAACAATACACTAGCAATCGCTTTCCCTCCTTCATTTCCAGGCAAATAGGCCAATAAAACGGCTGCGGTCTGCGCTTCAAATTTGGCCAAGCCTCTTGGACGGCCCTCAACTAGAACCAAGACAATGGGGGTACCCGTTGCAGCAATCGCTTCGACCAATTGCCCCTGTACCACAGGTAGATCCATGTCATCGATATCTCCCGGTTTTTCGGTGTACGTTCGTTCTCCTAAACAAACGATGGCGATTCCAGTCATTTTCGCTTTCCGAACAGCATCGGCAATATCTATTGCTTGATCATAAGTCGTTCCCTCGGAATACAAGACCTGATTTTCACCAATTTTTTCCTGAATGGCCTCAAGTAAAGTTAACTTGTCTGGGGTATTGTATTCGGGATCATCTCCTTGCCAAGTGTTGGTCCAACCACCGTTGAGGTAATTAAGAGAATGAGCCGTTGGCCCGGTGACCAACACTTTTTGTGTTTTGGCTAATGGTAAAACATTGCGCTCATTTTTCAACAAGGTCAAACATTCAACTGCTGCCTGATAGCTTTTCATTTGTGAAGCGGACGAAGCAAATTCTGGATATTTTTCCATTGGGTGGATGGGATGATCGAAGAGCGCTAGCTGAAATTTTAACTTGAGGATACGCCCCACCGCTTCATCCACCCTTGCCATGGGAATTTCTCCAGATTCAATCAATTCACGAAGCAATCGAGTATGTTCTAGATCAACGGGGACCATTCCCAGATCAACTCCAGCGTTGATGGCGATCTTTATCGCCTCTTTGTAATCCTTGGCCACTTTGTGTCGGGTATATAAAAAACGAATGTCCTCCCAGTCGGAGACTACGATTCCTTCAAAGCACAGATCTTTGCGTAATAAATCAATCAAAATACGGGGATTGGCATGAACGGGAATGCCGTTCATTTCTCCAGAGTTGATCATGATGGTAGCTGCTCCAGCTTCGATAGCGGCGCGAAATGGGGGGAGAAAATATTCTCTCAGTTGCCTTTCGGGAATCCAGGCTTGGGTCCGATCTTTACCAGTGATCGGCATGCTATAGCCCAAAAAATGTTTCATACAGGCAGCCACCTGGAAAGGATTTCCAATGTCATTTCCTTGGTATCCATTGACCAGTGCAACACCCATGGTGCTGCATAAATGAACGTCTTCTCCGAAGCCTTCCCATAAGCGAGACCAGCGAGGGTCTCGTCCTACGTCCAACACTGGAGAGAAATTCCACGGAATCCCAGATGCTCGAGTCTCATAAGCCGTTATCTTACCCAAGTCTTTGACCAACTCAGGATTCCAGGTGGCTGCAAGTGCTATTTGTTGAGGATAGAGGGTTGCCTTTTGGGTATAATTGGTTCCATGAATCGCATCAATTCCGTATAAAACTGGAATTCCCGATTCTTTTTCGTGTACCGCCATTTGTTGAATGGCAGAGATGATTTCGTGCCAATGTTCTCGGGAGTAACCATGCCCTCCACAATTTAGGATGGATCCCACTTTTTGATGGACGATCACCTCTTTCAGTTTCTTTTCGTCGATTTGATGGGGCTCGGCCAGCTTATAGGGTGTTCCAACGGAAATCATGTCAATTGCTAATTGGGTCATTTCACCTGCCTTATCGGCAATCGACATTTGGGATAAAAGAACCTTAACTTTTTGGTCAATTTCGGCCTGCTTGCTGTTGAGCAGACTGACTTGCGCATTTCCATCCTTGCAAGATTCTGCTACCGCCAAGATGCATGTGGCCATCAGTAAAAATATCCAAAGATGTTTTCTCAATCCAAACACCATATTTCCTATTCAATTAGTCGAATTAAAGCCGCTGCAGGCTTACAGCATTGCTCATTTGTGTGCATTTCCTATTGCCTTTGAATTATTCGACCACAAGCTAAGTCAAGTCCTTGAAACCACGTATTGTATCAATCAGCTGAGCTGTAAAAAAACATCTTGACAAAAGAAGGGGCCAGTTCCCATAGATAGGCCCCATTTTTTAATAGCCTATTATTAGCGCTTAATGATTTTGTTACTAGAAGTTCACTACTTTTCATCAACTTTTTGGCTACTTTTTAGTTATAAAACTTGGATCGTAGCCTAAAAGCTAAATACAAAATTAAATACTGTAAGAATCACTTTTTGCTTTACTAAATTAGGTATAAACCCACTCATTGCAAAAAAATGAGCTACTACACTACTACTTTAAATACAAGAAATATTCTATTTGGTATTGCAATTGAAGGAATTTTACTACTGCATTGCTACTGCATTCTCTATCTTTCGTTACTTTATCCATCAAAGAGCGCAATTGTAAAATGAGGACTAGATTGCAGCCAACCAAGCCTACATTCTTCTATCTTAG
>JBCCSR010000512.1:0-4774 GCA_039199865.1 Bacteroidota bacterium | reverse complement strand
GTTTCTTCGCTGAGCTCAATCGTCTCCTTCTGGCAAGCAACAAAGCAAATGGTTAAAAATAGAAATAAGATAAGACGTTGCATTTTTTAGTTTTTAATAGTTTTAGAATAAATATTGATAGTGGTAAAGCTTTACGATATGATAAAGTTAGATCAAAAGCGTCCTCTTTCTAATTACACTTTTTGAGATTTTTCCCGCAATACTCCACAAGCTGATTTGCCTTGGATTCGTAAATTTATTTCATTGCTTTTGTTTAATTCCTAGAATATGATTAGGTTGCAGTAGGCAGATGTAAAGCGCCTTTCGCGTCGTTGGTGATGCGATCAAGCGATCAGAAAATACTTCAGCCCCTTTACGAATACCAAAATGAAAACGCATGCCTACACCCAATACCGCTCGCATCGAGCAATCCTTTGCCAAACTAAATAGTGGTCAACCTTTAGCCAAACAGGACTTCCTAAACATCGCCTGGCAATTCGCTTTCCATCCCGATCAGGACCAAGCCCTAATGCACATGCTGTCTTTAAACGATCAGCTGGCCCAATGTCTTTTGATTTTTCAACGTCGGCTCAATACGGCGAAAGCTGATGAAGCTCAGCTCAATTTGATCAGCAGTCAATTGTATTATCATTACATTGTCAACACCCAAGGTTTTATTCATGATTGGGAAGATGATGATCCAGATGACTACAATGTGTTGGAAGCAGTGACGGAATATGCCCAGCTACTCTGTGTAAAAGTGAAGGAAGTCAAAGACATTCCCATTTTAGTATTCAATGACGAGGAGAAACCTTGTAGCAAATGGGGACGGGTAGAGGGTTGGAGTCTGGCCTGGTCGCTCCGCAATGTGGGAAAGGTTGTCAATCGCGTTCGCTATGGTCGTGACGATGTGATTCCATCTATTTCTTTTCCCTTTGATCCCGATAAAAAACATCATACAAAAGGCAATGCCATGACTTTGGCAGACTTTGCACATTTGGCCTACATGGAGCCTGTCTACATCGAAAAGCAGTTGCAAGCCTGGGGCTTTTCCAACTTTCACTGGATTGAGGATACCGTGGAAACGGATACCCAGTCTTTTGTTACTCAGAAAGATCATTTTGCCATTGTCTGCTTCCGAGGGACGAGTAGTGGAACGGATGGACTCATCGATGCACGTATTTTTAAAACCAATGCTTTTGGAGGAACGGGTAGAGTGCACAGCGGATTCAAAAAAGCATTAGACAGTGTTTGGACCAAAATTGATTCAACAATCGATGGATTAATAGGAGTGGAAAAAATATTTGTGACGGGCCATAGCCTGGGAGCCGCTCTAGCTCAACTTTGCGCTTATCGAATCGCTTTGAAACATCCCTCTCTGGTAGCTGGCGTCTACGTTTATGGTTCGCCAAGAGTGGCCAATCGACAATTCAAGGCGGCCTATAATCAATTGTTGAAAGATAAAACGTATTTGCACATCAATCATAAAGATGCCGTCCCCACGGTCCCTCCTGCATTTTTGGGCTATCAACACCTGGGGCTACAGCCACGAACTTTCGATAGCGGCCATCAAATGCTTCATTTTCCGCAGACAGAGGAAGACCATGAAGACCAAGATTTTGAAGATTTAGATCCCGCAGCTCAAGAAAAGCTGAAGCAACAATTATTGGACGTACAAGCGTCAATTAAAAGAACTACAGCTTTTCTCAAAATTAAACCAGAAGAAATTCGCTCGATCAATTACACCAACAGCGATACCGCAAGCGGGGCAGTGGACGATCACAGTATGGCCCGTTATCTTTTCAAACTCGCCTGCTCCATCGTCGATGACGAGTGGGAAAGGTTGAAGGGAAAGGTGTAAATGGAAGCGACATCTCCGCTCTATTCATCTTTCAGATATTTGACGGGATTGGAAAAAGACAATTTTAAGGCTTGTTGACTAACTGTAAGTAATGCAATGCTGGCGACCAATATTCCTGCTCCAGCGAAATACCACCATTCGATGTCAATGTGGTAAATGTAATTTTCTAACCAATTTTGCATGAGCGACCAGGCAATGGGAATTCCCAAAATGAGAGAGATGAAAATTAATTTTAGATAATTCGTAGTGAGCAGTTGGTACAGGCTCGCAATGGAAGCTCCCAAGACTTTTCGAACACAAACTTCCTTGCTCCTTTGTTCAACCATAAAGGTCGACAGCCCAAACAGCCCCAAGCAAGCAATAAGGATAGCCAAGATAGCACAAGCGCCAAAGATGTTTCCGGTACGTTCTACCCCTTCATACATCTCAGCATATGTTTCTCCCATGAAATTGTAGCGGATGGGCTGGTTGGGTAGAAATTGATCCCAGGTGGCAGTGATGTCCGTTAATGCCTGTCGAAGGTCTTCGGTTTTGATCTTTACGGCAATGACAGAGGAGTTGTGACCTCCACGGAAAAAAGCCAGTGGCCGAATTTCGTGCTCCATCGTTTCGAAATGAAAGTCTTCCACCACTCCAATGATATTCCAGGTTCGCCAGTTTCGGATTTGTTTGCCCAAAGGCTGATCCAAACCCAGCTCTTCTGCCATCGTCTGATTGATGATTACTGCGGCTGAATCGCTAGCCATCTCATTGGAAAAATTGCGTCCCTCCAGTAGATTGATTTTCATAGTGGGAATATAGTTTTCGGCTACCCACCAACTCTGTCCGCTTGCCCCTTTGTCCAATTTTTGGTGGCCTTCAATCCAAAACTGATTGTTGTCGCGACTAGTGCCTTTTACCGGAAAATAATTGCTATTGGTGACGGCCTCCACCATCGGAAGTTTTTTTAACTCTTCCTTGAAGGTCAACGATTGTTTGTTCAAAGTGTGGGCACCCCGAATCATCAACACTCGTTCTTTATCGAAGCCAATATCTTTGTGGAGAATAAACTGCATTTGATTGTAGACTACAGTTGCGCTCACCACCAAGATGATGGAGATCGTGAATTGAAAAACAACCATACTACTACGTAATCTAGAGCTTTTGCTGCCTCTTCGTAGATTGCCCTTGAGCACCTCAATAGGTTGGAAGGACGATAAATAAAACGAAGGATAGGCGCCAGCAAACAAACCAATGAGTAAAGCAAGTGCAAACAAGCCTGGGACCAACCACCAGGTCAACATGGGGAAACTAAGTTGTGTATCGAGCAGCTGATTAAAAATGGGTAAAACCAAAGATGCCATTGCTGCTCCCAATAAAACGGAGACGAAGCTATACAACATCGACTCGATCAAAAACTGGCGAATCAAATCTATTCTAAAGGATCCAATGACTTTACGAACACCAACTTCCTTGGCCCGATTGGCTGATTTGGCCGTAAACAGATTGATAAAATTGATACAAGCCAGCAGCAAAATAAATAGGGCAATTGCCGCAAAAAGGCGAATAACCGCAATGTCATTGTGTCGATAATTATCAAAAATACCTTTTGAGTGGAGATAAACTTCATCAATGGGTTGCAGCACAAAACTACGGTGCTTTTTTAAAACCTCGGCAAACTTATCTTCCCTCTCGGTCAAATAAGGAATCATATAATCGTCACGGATGGTGATCAATTTCTTTTCCAGCCCAGCGATGCTTGCCTCGGGCTTGAGCCGTAGATAAAGGTCGTAGTTTTGGCAACACCAACTGCTTTGTTCGCCTTTCCAAAATTCTTGATCGACCAGCGTGATCATAAAATCAAACTTTAGAAAGGTGGTCGAGGGAAGATCTTCGATGACCCCACCAATCGTATACGTATTTTCTTCTGATTCATTTAAGACCACTGTTTTTCCAATTGGGTTTTCATTGGGAAAATATTGGTCAGCCTTACTCTTAGAGAGAACCAATGTTTTGGGCCTTAGCAAGGCGGTCTTGGCGTCGCCATACACCATGGGAATTTCGAAGATGTCGAGCAATTGAGGATCTCCGTAGATAAAGCCGTCTTCGTAATTGTTTTGTATTTGGTCGCTTCTACGAAACTGATTGTCTCCTGCCAGATACCAGTCTCGCGCAATCATTCTCCCTGCCGCTTCGATTTCTGGGTAATCTTCATTGAGCATTTTTCCGACGGGTGGAGAGAAAGAGGTCCAGCGTTTAAATTGAAAATCTGCATTTGTCGTTTTATTGAGCAAACGGTACAAGTGATCTTTTTGACTGTAATGTTGATCAAAACTCAGCTCATTTTGCACAAACAAAGTAATAATGATAAAGGTCGCTACTCCAATGGCTAACCCTCCAATTTTGATGGCGGCATAAGTTTTGTGTTTGAGTAGATTTCGATAACTGATTTTTAAATTTTGTCGAAGCATAGCAGGATGAATGATTTGATGATCAAAAGAAAAGGGATGAATCAAACTCGGTCGGAAAAGGGACAACACGTCTAACAAAAAACGCCAATTGGCTTTTCGCTGACTCCATTGGTCTCGGTAGTCGTGGTATTTTTCCAGCAAATCGCCTTCAATGTCTTCCACATAATCTTCGTTGCAGAACCATCGAAAAAAGCGCAGCATCCATTGAGGAGGATTGGGGTTGTTGAGAGATTGCATAGTCGATTTTTTAGTCAAAAGCCAGTCCTTGAATGTCATTCCACAATCCCATCCTTTCCTCTTTTTTAGCGGCCAAGGCCTTGCGGCCAAAGTTGGTCAGGTAGAAATATTTTTTTCGTTTTCCCCCTCTGACTTTGGTTGCTTCACCAAATTCAGAGCTTAGATAACCTTTCTTTTCCAAGCGCCGCAAAACCGTTTGTAACGAACCAATACTCACCTTCCGATCCAAACGTTCCTTCATCTCGTC
>JBCCSR010000511.1:0-4779 GCA_039199865.1 Bacteroidota bacterium | reverse complement strand
AGCAAATCCATAAACTTATAGTCATAATAGACTTTTTCGTAACTCACTTTAATCGGATCCAATGATTTTTGAAAGGTATAATCAAAGAATGCAATTTTGAGGTCATTATGGAAAATGCCATCCAACTCATAATCTGAAACGGCTGGTGTCACTCGTTTGCGTTTAACCCGGATTTTTTTGATCTCAGAGTTGCCGTCAAAGAAGATAAATTTGGCATAGGTAGCCGATTTCCGTTTGGCAGATACTTCTTCCACTACGGTCAATTTAATGTTGATTTTATTGTTTTTGGTCAGAATAAAATCAACTGTCTTTTGAGAAGAAAGCAAGGTGATTTCTGGATCCTCCTTGAGCTCGGGTAAAGAGGAACTTGGAGGCGCCGTAAAAGCAACAGAAAGAAAAAAGCAAGCGAGCAGGATACTGCTAAGCCTAAGCCAAGGCTTGGTCAGCGATTTGGAAAATGTTGAGTAAGGAAAAATCATATTTATCGGATATGTTCTATTGAAAATAGGCTAATGGAGTGTACTTCCTGGTGTGTAATGGGAAATTGAGGAGGGTGCCACGCCTTGGTATGCATCTAAAGTGATCCATAACCAATGGGGATTTTAACCATTAGGCTTTCCCTTAAGTCATTGATCCGTAGTACTGGATGATGCTCTTTAAACGTGGACTTTGCCCAGCCTAGTATCCAAAAAACTTGGAATATCCTACTCTAATTACCAGCGTTTTCAAGGTCTCACCACCGGTACCGTCTTCAGAGCCAAAGGGCCAGAGCTGAAGGAAATATTCACGTAAGTGATTGCCACTACTACTGAATTTTCTGATTGAAGCTCTGATGATGGGAGTAGTATACGATTTTGTAATATTTGGCCCCAAATCCGAGCCGAATAAGGGAAATCGGGTGTAATTGAAACCAATGCCAAAGGTAGCTCCGAAATTGGCATCAGAATCATAAGTTGATCCCGCTCCGAGTTCGAGGTTGGCAAAGAAAGGTAGATTGAGGGCCCCCCAGCCCAAACCGTCGATGCCCTCTGAGCTAAACGCTAGTCCAAAGCTAGGGGCAGCGCTAGCACTAACGGCCATATTATCACTTAAATTGGCGATGTTGACTCTCGCTTCGTATTGGATACCAACAGAGTAATAATCGAACTGTGATCTGGCTGCACCAATTACAAAAGGAGGGGCTTGTACATACTCAAAAATATACCCAAAAGAATGGAAATATCGATCTTTGAAGGATTGAGCCTCCAAACTAGGTTGGGCACTAAACAAGAAAAGGAAAGACAAAAGGATAGCAATAATTTTCTGTTTCATGAATTTATTGTTTTGATTAGAATAACAAAAATTAATTGGTTTAAAATATCATTGGCGCTACAGCGTCCGTTTTTGATTTGAATCGGCCTGTAGATTCAACTTTGTATACGCAATTAGCAGTCAATTCAGGGCAATTGTGTTGAAATCGCACTGAGTTGACTGCTGAAAATAAATGAGTGATGAGTTGTTTAAAGTTTTGAAAATCAATTATTTGTCTTTTTGTTTATTCCACTTGAAATTCAAAATGCAAAAAGAACTTCGCTCCCAATTACACGGGACACTCATCATTAGTTCCAAACTCTATTCCTATTTTAAAATATCATGACTTAAATGCCTCTTGCCAAGCTACGACGCCACCAGTCAGATTGCGTACGTTGCTAAAGCCAGATTGTTGCATCAATTGCTGAGCCATCCCACTTCGTGCGCCCGAGCGACAGTGTACGACTACTTCTTGGTCTTTATGAGCCTCCAGACCGGGGAGGGCATCCATGACCGTACCCAAAGGAATCAGCTGAGCTCCGAGATTGAACTCTTCATATTCGTGGGCCTCACGGACATCGATGAATAAAAATTCTTCTTTGGCGTCCAGTTTTTGTTTTAATTCTTGTACAGTAATATCCATTTTATAAAATTATGTTATGCTTTTCTCAAAACGCGTTTTGAAAGTTCGAGCGGAAAAGCCCCAAATTAGGGCAAAGTAAGGTTATTTTCAAAACTCTTCGTTTTCTTCTTCATTTTGTTCTACCGGTTTTTTGAGATGTGGCCGTTGGGGGGCCAAATCTTTCCCCTGTTCAATATTGGCCTCATTGGGACGAGCGCCAGCACAGTCGTCTGGTTTGTACTGAGTCAGATAGAGGTCAATTTGACTGCCCACTCTCATCTTGGCCCCTGGACGATAAGGGGGAACTTGTTTCCAGATATGAGCGGTATATTGATCTTTGACGGTTGCATCTTCGATCAATGAACCTACGTTTAGGTTGTAATTGCCAATTAAAAACTGAGCTGCATCGTACTGTCGACAAATCAGATTGGGAACAGGGACGGTTCCTCCACTTTTTTCGGTAACGATAAACTCTACAGTGGTCCCCATCGCTACTTTATAGCCCATGTCGAGCGATTCCGTAATGGTGTCTCCTTTATAAATAACTTCCAGAATGGTATTGGGTTCTAGTTTACTACTGAATTTTCGCCCCACAATTTTTGATCTGACCCTGAGTCGTTCGAGTTTTCTTCGATAATTTCGATAATCATCATTGCCGCCCAGTAGGTCGGGAATGGTAATCATGTCGGGGTTGCTTTTGGTAATGGTTAAATAGACTTTTCGATTTTCCTTTACCCTGGAGAGTGCTTTGGGGTTTTGGTTCAAAACTGTGTTGGGCACTTTTTCTGGTAAATAGATCGAATCATTGACGACGATGGAGAAACTTTTCTTTTCTGCCATCGCAATTGCCTCATTTAAGTCCATTCCCGTGTAGTCATGGACTTGTAGCGACTCACCGTGTTTGGTATAGCAATGCATCCACCAAAAACTAAAAAAGATCAACACCGCCAACAGGGTAGTGATGCCCAGAAAGTTTTTGAGAAAAATTGGGCTGATTAAAAAGCGGTAGGTCTCTATGCTCCAGTATTTAAGCTTGCTCCAGGCTTTGTTGGCGAATGCTTTCATGAAATCCGAACTCTAATATTTTGTCAATAAAATCATAAGGCTTGTATCCATTGATGGCCGATTGATGGAAAATGCAAGTCGCAGGAGTCATTCCCGGTAAGGAATTGACCTCAATAACGATGGTTTCTGCTTTTTTATTCGGAAAAATCCGGACGAATGCATCGATTCTGGCATATCCACGAACGTTCAAAATTCGGGCAGCTTTTTCCAAATCAGCCTTTACCTGGTCGGCAATATAAGTATAATCTTGCTCATTATGGGCAAAGCGGGCCGGAGTTATGTTTTGGCCTTCCCCAGCGAGAAATTTTTCCTCTAAACTCAAAATTTCGGCTCCAGCCAAAGCCTCAGAGGGTTCAAATATTTCGTAAGTCAGTTTCCCATCGACGTATTTTGTCAACAGTCCTCCGGTGATCTCCATAAAATGGCTGGCTCCTTCCGCAGTGATGAGCGATTCAATCAAAACCTGAGTCTTGTTCGGGAATTCTTCTTTTGCCTTGAGCCCCAGTTGGCTTCTTAAATCGGATGCCAACTCCTTTTCGGTTCTAAAAATGGCCTCCAAAAATAACTTCATTTGGCTTGTCGTCTTGATCATCTTGACGGCAGAACTACAACCGTCATCAACGGGTTTGGCGATCAAGGGATAGCTAAATTGTTGTTCAATCTGCTCGATGAGGGCCCCTTGGTTTTCGGTAAAAGCCGCTTTATCGACCAGTAGTTGATCGGCAACCGTAAATCCATGCTCTTTGAGCTTTTGTAAAGTTGCGTATTTGTTGATGGTAAGGCTGGAAGAATTGTGATGGGAACCGTTGTAGGGAATGCCCAAACGAGCCAGCTGCTGCTGTACCGTACCATCCTCTCCGGGCCGACCATGTAGTGCAATAAAGACAGCATCTACCTGTTCTTGTAATTCCTGGTAGCTGATCTTTTTCGGTTCAAAGACCACATCTTTAGAAGCGTATTTATCGGTCAATTCCCGGCACGCCACCTTAATTTGTTCGATCACGGTATGCGACTTGAATCCCCGGATTTTATCCCGAATATCGTCTGCATTGTCTTTGAGTAGCAAGTTGATTGGAATTTGGTGAAGCTCATGAGCCTTTTCATTTCCACTAAGAAAAATGGGGATGGGGTCATATTTGTCCGAGCTGGCCAATTTTTCAAAAATATTCCTTCCACTTTCCACCGAGATGTGGCGTTCAAAGGAATAACCGCCCAGAAAAACAGCAACTTTTTTCTTTTGGGCATCCTTACTGCTGAGTTGTTGGATGGCAGCATCCAATTGCTGTAGCAATTGTGGGAAGTGATTTTTATCTGGTAAGCTGGCAATGCGTTCTTGTAAAGAGGCTCGGATGATGTAGGTCAGAAATTGGGAGGGATTCAGACCAATTTCTGCGGCTTGGTGGAAAAAGAAGGAAGAAGGCAACATTCCAGAAGTAGTATTGGGATCATTGAGGAAGATTTGGTCTTCCTCGGTAATGAAACCATCAATTCTAGCGTAGGTATTGAATTCCAAATAATTGAAAAGCCGCTCGCATTCTCTTCGAATCTGGTTGATTTGTTGGTCGGGCAAATCAATGGGCGTAATTTTTCTTGAGAGCCCCGGCAAATATTTGGAACGATAGTCAAAAACTTCTCCTCCTTTGACAATTTCGGTAGGAGGTAAGCCTACGACTTCCCCATTTTCTTTCCGCAGTACAATACAAGAGAATTCTTTTCCCCGAATAAAGCCTTCCACGATGACCTTCTGTTCACTTAAATGCGCCTCCAAAGTTAGGGTAGAAGCCGCCTCCGCTGAAAAGTGT
>JBCCSR010000510.1:0-4790 GCA_039199865.1 Bacteroidota bacterium | reverse complement strand
TGGCTTTCCCTTTTATGATGCAGGCCTTGGTCGACGTGGGGATTTCACAACAGGACTACAACTTTATTGTCGTCATTCTGGTTGCTCAGCTCATTTTGTTTTTTAGCCAAATCTCCGTTGAATTCATTCGTGCTTGGATCCTGTTGCACATTGGGGTTAGGATCAACATTAGCTTGATTTCTGATTTTCTGATCAAAATGATGAAACTTCCCATCAAATTCTTTGATACCAAGATGACGGGAGACATCCTCCAAAGAATTTATGACAATCAGAGGGTGGAAAACTTTTTGGCTTCTGCTTCTCTGATCACCATTTTCTCAATGGTCAACTTCATCATTTTTGGCTTTGTTCTCTTTCATTACGACCTGACCATCTTCCTCATTTTTCTTTTTGCCACCCTTGCTTATTTGATTTGGATTGTGCTCTTTTTGGAAAAGAGAAAAGAATACGATTACCGTCGATTTGATCAGTTGGCCGAAAACCAAAGCAATTTGATTCAACTCATTGGTGGAGTTCAGGAGATTAAATTGCACAATGCGGAAAAAGAAAAGCGCTGGGCTTGGGAACGCATTCAGGCCAAGTTGTTTCGCCTGAGTTTGAAAACCCTCAAACTAGATCAATGGCAAAGGTTTGGCGGCTCCATGATCAATGAGTCGAAAAATATCATCATTTCTTTTTATGCTGCAAAAGCCGTGATTGAGGGAAGAATGACACTCGGAGGAATGCTAGCCGTTCAATACATCATTGGTCAATTGAACGGTCCTATCGAGCAACTTGTCGATTTTATTCGTTCGGCTCAAGATGCCAAAATTAGTTTGGAACGAATGAATGAAATTCACGTTCGAGAAGACGAGGAAACACCTGGGCAAAATATCGGAATCCTACCCGAAAATGGAGACTTGACTTTTGACAATGTCAGTTTTCAGTACGGAGGACCCCATTCTCCACAAATCCTCAAAAACCTCAATCTCATCATTCCGGAAGGGAAAACGACGGCGATTGTGGGCACCAGTGGAAGTGGTAAAACGACCATGCTTAAATTGCTACTCAATTTTTATCAACCCACCAGTGGCTCTGTTCGTTTGGGAGACATCAGTTTGTCGAACGTACAAAACCGCTTGTGGAGGAGTAAGTGTGGCGTAGTAATGCAAAATGGCTTTATCTTCTCTGATACTATTGCCAAAAATATTGCCTTGGGAGATACCAAAATTGATAAGCGACGCTTATTGGAAGCGGTAAAAGTTGCCAATATTCAAACCTTTATTGAAGCGCTGCCTCTGACATACAATACGAAGATTGGGGAAGATGGTATTGGCTTGAGTCAAGGACAAAAACAGCGTTTGCTCATTGCTCGGGCAGCCTACAAAAATCCAGAGTACATCTTCTTCGATGAAGCCACTAATGCACTAGATGCCTACAATGAAATGATCATTATGGAGAACTTGGAAGAGTTTTTCAAAAACAAAACCGTCATCGTGGTTGCGCACCGACTCAGTACGGTAAAGAATGCGGATAACATCATTGTTTTGGAAGCGGGAGAAATTGTGGAACAAGGCAATCATGAGGAGTTAACGGCACTGAAAGGCGCCTATTTTTACTTGGTTCGAAATCAATTGGAACTGGGTGCTTAGTATATGGTAAAAATAAAAATGTGAAAAAAGGGATGGAAAATTTATGGAATTTGGTGGGGGGCTGCGTCTATATAGAACAGAACGTTCCAATTTCCATTGCTTGTACCATTGATGGCTGATACAGGGTAGCCGGAGGTATGTTTAGGCTAAAAAAATGCGCTGGCTGAGCTGGCGGCGGTGGCGGTTGAGGGTGGGTCCCTCCCTGGCCAAAGCCTCAAACTAAATCCGTGCATCACCGAGTTGGTCGACCAATAGGGAAATTAAACATCGAGAAAGACAACACAAAAACAAAGAACAAACAATCCTTCTCCCAAATGATTCACCTATGGAAGAACATGAAAAAATAGAATTGCGTAGCGAAGAGGTTCAGGAAATCCTGGGAACTCCTCCTAGTTCTGTGGTTCGTTGGGGAACAACAGTAGCCTTTTTATCAATCTCTTTGATGATCTTGGTGAGTTATATCGTCAAATATCCCGACAAGATTCGAGCGCCCATTACTTTGACCACTTCGAGTCCTCCCGTACAAATGATGACTCAGATGAATGGTTATATTTTCGAATTGAAAGTAGCGGATAAAGAAGAGGTGGGGCGTGGAGAAATCATGGTGGTTCTTGAAAGTACTGCGGATTATCAAGACATGCTTTTCTTGGATTCGGTGGTGACAGAATTGCAGTACTTTGATCGTCAGGATCTCTTGGTTTTTCAACCTCCAGAAAATTTAAGACTGGGAACCATTCAGACCAGTTATTCCACTTTTAACCAGGACTTTCAAGAATTTATTTACGGAGCGACAAATGGTTATGAAATTCGCAATAAAGAGCAGCTGCGTCGCCAAAGAGAAAATACCCTCAACGGAATAAGAAACGATAAGAAAAAAAAGGAGCAGACGCTCCAAGAAATGGAATTGATCAAGCGGAAGCAGGCGAGAATGCAAAAACTGTATCCCTCCAATTATTCTCTCCAAGATTTGGAAAAAGTGGGGCAGGAGATCTTGTACTTGAAGCGAAATATTAAAGAAATAGAATCCTCGATTATTGGGCGTCAAACGAGGATTTCGGAAATTGATAACCTCATCCTACAAATTGATAAAGGTTACAGTCGCGACAACAAAGACAATTTGATTCAACTCAATGAAAGCATCAATCGATTAAAAAGTAAGATTGAGGATTGGAGGCAAAAGCATCTGATCACTTCCCCAGTAGATGGCATTGTGTCTTTTCACTCCTATTGGAATGACCAGCAATTTGTGGTGGCTGGAGAGGAAGTCATGTCGATTGTTCCCGTTGGGGGAGACAGTATCATCGGGGAGGTCAACATGCCTTCCATCGGTTCTGGAAAGGTAAAAGTTGGCCAGGACGTGATTATTAAGTTTGATGGATTTCCTCATGAGGAGTACGGGAGTGTCAGAGGCAAGGTTTTGAGCAAATCCCTGGTCCCTAAGGATCGAAAATACCGGGTTATTGTGGAAATGCCCAATGGTTTGATGACGAGCCACAAGAAAGAACTTCCTTTTAGTCAAAAAATGCTGGGTCAGGCAGAAATTATTACGGAGAAGAAACGATTTATAGAGAAGATTTTTGAGGAATTGTTGAGTAGAATGGATAACTTTCGGTAATGTTTGACCCTTTTCCAATTTTATTGCTGCGAATTGGTGGCTTAACTTCAGCTACATTGGAACAGTTGAGTTGGGATCTTCAGTGGCCCGAAAAGATTCAGCGCTTGGAAGCCAACATAGTGGTTGCTCGTCAGCAATTTCTGCTTTCCCTGCAAAGGGAGTTGGATCAGCAAAAGACCAATTCGGATAAAAGTTTTCTACAGTTTTTCTACAGAAGTGTTGAAGCCCGTCAATGGCCATCCAGTGGTAAGGTCAAACGATTGGCTAGTTTTGGTGATCCAATTGATGGCGATTTTCAGCAGCTAATTGCGACCCGTCAACGTTTGGCCGAGGCCCAAGAGCAATTTCAAGTCGACTATGATCATTGTCTCAACCGGCAATTCCAACAACTTTTTGACTTGGCCAACGACGAAACACTATTAAAGGGCATGGCGATGTCGAGTCATTCCTTTTTGCAAAGACTCCTTGATTTGAAACGGCAATCCCCAGCTCCTTTTCGTAAGAAAGCAAAACAGAATTTACGGAGCTTGTGGACTTATCTGAGCAGGATCACATTGAAAGTTTCTCCTTTCAGTACTTTTACCCAATTGGCCATTCACCCCCCCAATCAACTACCAGATTCTTCTTCGGCAGAGAAACTTCCAATGCCCCACAATGTGCAGCTCAATCATTTATTATATGCCTATCTACAAGAATTGCTCGTACATTACCCACCATTCTATCAGCATTTGAGTTTGAGTTTAAACAGTAGTTTGGAGGAGGAAGAGGACTATCGGTTTTTATTGAATTCAAGAAATGTTGAGTCTTTGCAGGTGGTACAAAAAGATCCGGTAGTCCAAGTCATTATCGGTTTATTTAAGCAGGGAAAACCGTCACTTAGTTTTTTGACCCTACTCGAACGGGTCTCTGCTTACATCGATGCTCCAATCGACGTTTTGGCTGCCTACTTAGACCAATTGGTAAAAGTAGGTTTACTGGAATGGCAATGGCCTGTTTCTGGCATGCATCCATTTTGGTTAGAACAACTCTTGGACTTTTTACCCCAAACAGAGGAAGATGAATTGCTTACCGATTTGTCCAATTTGCTAAAACGACTGAGATGGGGGAAGACTTTACTTGGACAGGTACCCGCCATTCAAAAAGTAAATATCCAAAAAGAGTGTCACCAACAATTGAAGACGTTTTGGGAGCATTACCAGGTTCATTTACCCGAATCAGCTGAAGTGTGGCAAGAAGGAGAGCCTTTCCAACGACTGAGCAGTCGAGCATTTATTTTTAAACCCGAAAATTTATTTTTTGAGGACTGTCGATCTGAGGTGGCCATTCCTTTGAAGGATGCCTTTCTTTATGAGCAATGTCAATTGCTAGACGATCTGTTGGAGAGTCTGTCTATGCTACAAGAGGATCAGCTGACTTATGATTTGCTTCATTTGCATCAAAGTCAATTTGGCTCGGAAGCTAAGCCAACCATTCTCCAATTTTATCGAGCCTATCAATCCTTTGAGCAGGATATTGATTATACTGCTTATCGCGAAAAGGAGGAG
>JBCCSR010000509.1:0-4793 GCA_039199865.1 Bacteroidota bacterium | reverse complement strand
CCTCTTACACCTGGTGCCCAGACTACAGTAACGGATGCGCCATTTCCACTGGAAACGTTGAGGTCGACTTCCGATAAATCACAATCGATGCTCAATTCTGAAAAGCAAAAGCCATTTTCTGTAATACATAAAGTCTAATGCGGTTAATAAATTTTCATTGTCTAAGGACAATTTTTAATGATTGTCATCGAAATGGCATGGGCCTGAGTTCTGATTCAAAATTAGGGGGAATTGCCGCTAGAAGAGTGGACGAAAGGGAAGAGCTTGTTCTTTTTATGTAGGACTTGGTTAGATTTTTATTTTCTAAAAAAATAATTGAGAATCAGTGGAGTAGCTGGTAGATGAATGGAGCAAGCTGTGTGTTGAAATGGACCAAAAACAGATGGAAAAAGGACGGAAAATATTCCGAAGCGTTGTATTAGCTACACGCCATAAAAAAATCCCGAACGCAAATCATCATTTGCCTTCGGGATGGTTATATGTGGCATCAACTGAATGAGTCGAAGTGTATGAAGATCAAATATTCGTATTTGTCTTATTTTTGGATGCCTTGAACGTTTTGTTTGTTAAGCTAAAGGAGTAATGAAAGATCAAAAGAAATCATCCCAGGGGCTAAATGAGCATTTGCTCGATGATTGATCGGGCGGTTATCAATTAGTGTCAGTTGAAAACGGCGCGGATCTTTTGGACTCCGAGGGAGTAGTGGTGACTAAACAAGTGGTTTAGATCGACCCGATTGGGATCTCATCTCTGTGTTGTGCAACAAACAACTAGGATGATTCCTTTTTGATAGATCATTTGGAGTTCATTGATAAATATTTGGGTGGTTAAACCACCTGCCATCTGCTTTCAGATAGCGGATCAAATAGTGTTTTTTGGTTTTCATTTTTTGCTTTTGTTCTAGATTTAGCCCGTACTCCATTTTGGGCAAAACCAACTTTTACTTTTTGTAGTGGTACAAGTTTAAATGTTTATCGTCTTTCATTCTACAAGATGGAATGATTGTGTTTTGTTGATGTAAAGATATGGCTTAACAGAAGACATAAAAAGGACAGTGATTGCCCTTAAGACAAGTTGAAAAAGAGTTTTGTGGAAAAGAATACATTTGTATTCTACTGAAAGACAGGATATTGAATACAGAGAATAGCCTTGTTAGGAGTATTGTTATATACTTGGTTTATCGATGTCGTTTCCCTTTATTGTTTTTATAATCTCTGAAAATGAATTCCCCTAGCCCCTGTAAGCTACTGTAGAAGGCTTTTCCATTATTGGCGGCTGTAAATTGGTCGACAAATCTGACCAGGTAAGGATCACGGGCGATCATGAAGGTCGTAATGGGAATATTGAGTTTGCGACAACGCGTAGCTAGATTGAGGGTCCGATTGATAATTTTACGATCTAGGCCAAAACTATTTTTATAATATTTTTTACCTTTTTTAATACAGGTCGGCTTGCCATCGGTGATCATAAAGATTTGCTTATTGGGATTTCGACGACGACGCAAAATATCCATGGCTAGTGACAGACCAGCCACAGTATTGGTATGATAAGGACCTACTTGTAGGTAGGGGAGGTCTTTGATTTCAATTTGCCAAGCATCATTGCCAAACACCAAGATATCGAGGGTATCTTTGGGATAGCGAGTGGTGATGAGTTCAGCTAGGGCCATTGCCACCTTTTTGGCGGGGGTAATTCGATCTTCACCGTATAAAATCATCGAATGAGAAATATCGATCATCAATACGGTACTCATCTGACTTTGATAATAGGTTTCCTTGACCTCTAAATCATCAGGTGTTAGGCGAAAATCATCGATGCCATGATTGATTTGTGCATTGCGAAGTGATTCGGATACGGCTAGCGATTCCAGTTTGTCTCCAAATTCGTAGGGACGCAAATCTGAGGTTTGTTCATCTCCTCGTCCACCGTTTTTGGTGCTGTGATTTCCCCGTTTGGCCTTTTTTAGGTCACTAAAAATATCCTCCAATGCTTTTTGCCGAAGGGCGATTTCCATTTTTGCGGATGGGGCGAAGCCAGGTTGAGTAGCATCGGGTTGTTGGATATAGCCTTTGTCGATCAGATCTTGGATGAAGTCAGCCATGCCGTAGTTCTCATCCGTAAGCTCATATTCTTTATCCAACTCTGTGAGCCAGCTCAGTGCTTCGCTGACATTGCCAGAGGTGTACAAGAGTAACTCTTTGAAGATCTTGAGGAGTTGGTCGAAGGTACTTCCTTCGTCCGCTTGTGGTACGTATTCTGAAAATCGCCAGCCAATCATTGAAATCTAAGTTTTAGGGCTCCTTGAATGATGAGGAAGCTAGACCTAGGCCTCTCGCTCACATTTGGAAATCAGTTGTTCATAATCGGGTCGGTCAGATGCATATTGATGCACATAGCTGTGCTTGATTTTTCGATCTTTAAGTAGGAAAAGACCTGGCATTTGAGTCGAGTCTCCTAGATGTTTGGCCAATTCCAATTTGTGACCACCACGTTTAGAGGAGGCATATCCACGCGTCCAGGTTCGGAGACCATAGAGTTGAGAAAAGCTTCCTCGGGTAATGCCGAAAGCAGCGTAATAGCGTTGGTCGATATCGCTGATGTGCGTGATGCCTTCCAAGTCGTAACGCTTGAAATAATCTTCAGCAATATCATTTGCGGCCATGTGTACAAAAACGATTTGAGTACCTTTAGCTTCGATAGATGTTCGCTGCTCTGCCAAATCACTTAGGGCCTCTTTACAAAAAACACAACCAAAATGTCGAAGGAAAACCAATAGAATCGCACGGTCTTGGGTAAGTTCTCCTAAATTTTTTCCAGTATTGGTCGTCATTTCCTCCAGTATTTCAGGATTCATCATAATGCAAACGGTGTAATCTTTATCTGAAAATTAACGCAAATGTATATATAAATAAGGCTTCAATCAAGCAATATAGTCTAAACAAGTTATTTATCCTAATGTTTTGGCGAGAATGCTTTTCCCTGACTTAGTAGAGGATTGTGAATCAGAAAAAAGGGAAAATGAACTGGTCATTTCCCCTCTTTTGTGGATAATTTTGCAATGCTTCAACGAAAATTAGCCAATCTTCATTTTGTTGAAGGTGTCCATCACTGCTTTTACGTGATCAGCAGATTTGTGCAATAGTTTCATTTCTGACTTGTTCAATTTGAGCTCCAAGATTTCGTTGATTCCTCCTTGACCCAATTTGACAGGAACGCCCAAGAACATATTCTTTAAACCATACTCTCCGTTCAACATGGCACAGCAAGGGAAAATGCGGTTTTCATCCCGTACGATGGCACTTACCATTTGTGCTGCTGCCGCACCGGGCGCATACCAAGCAGAAGTACCCATCAATTTCACTAATTCGCCACCACCTTTCTTAGTATGCTCTACGATTGCATCTAATTTAGCTGCATCAATCAACTCCGTTACTGGAATACCAGCTACAGTGGTATATCTTGGAAGTGGCACCATAGTATCACCATGACCACCCATTAGTACCGCTTGTATGTCCTTAGGAGAAACGTTCAACTCCGTTGCCAAGAAAGCACGGTAGCGTGCCGTGTCTAGGATACCAGCCATACCGAACACCTGTGTACTAGGAAGACCTGCTGCCTTGAAAGAAGCGTAAGTCATTACATCAAGTGGATTCGATACGATGATGATGATTGGATTATCAGAGTGCTCCATAATGGAAGTCGTCACTGAATTCACAATCTTAGCATTAGTAGAAATCAAATCGTCTCTACTCATACCAGGTCTACGAGGAATACCGGCCGTAATCACTACGATATCCGATCCTGCTGTATCGGCGTAATCTTCAGTTCCTTTAAGCGCCGTACTATAGTAATCGATAGGTGCTTGCTGCCGACTATCGAGTGCTTTACCTCTTGCGAGGTCACCTTTGATATCAAGCAGGACCACTTCTTTTACAATATCTTTGTGTGCTAAAACATTGGCTACCGTTGCCCCAACGTTACCAGCTCCAACTACGGTTACTTTACTCATTATTTTTGTTGTTTAGGTTTTTGTATGTATGAAAGATCACCACTGATTAATGATCTCAATATTAATCGTATTAGCAGCAAAAGTATTGTCTTATAATAGAGCATTGACAGACCTTTACTACCCTTCATTTATGATTTTTATCACCAACGGATCAAAGCTGATCCCCAAGTAAATCCACTACCAAAAGCAGCTAAACATACTAGAGAACCTTCCTTTACCAAACCAGCCTCCCAGGCCTCACATAAAGCGATGGGGATAGATGCAGCTGTGGTATTTCCATATTTTTGGATATTATTCCAAACTTGGTCATCTCTTAAGCCAAGACGTTTTTGCACAAACTGGCTAATCCGAAGATTGGCCTGATGCGGTACAAAAACATCGATATCTGATGTCTGCAGGTTAGTAGCAGTAAGCGCCTCTTGGATAACTTGTGGGAATTTTTGTACAGCTAATTTGAATACAAACTGTCCCTCCATATTCGGGAAGATATCTTGGTCTTCCATCATTTTATCCGTTAGAAACATCCCACCATAAGTATCTTCTGAAGGGAATCCATAATCGATATCATCTCCTCTCTTCGTAGCGTGATAGCCGCCGTGTGCGCCTGGGTTGATAAAGGCTAATTTTTCAGCGTAGGTGCCATCTGAATGTAGATGTGTTGTTAATACGCCTTTACCCTCCTCTTCTGTTGGCTGTAGAACGACTGCTCCTGCACCATCACCGAAAATAACAGTCACATTTCTACCGCGGGTAGAATAGTCTAGCCCCATAGAGTGCATTTCGG
>JBCCSR010000508.1:0-4798 GCA_039199865.1 Bacteroidota bacterium | reverse complement strand
GAGGGGCTATATTTACTATTTTACTATCCCCCTTGTATTTTAATTCTTATCTAGCACTTTCCCATTCTAAAAACAATAGGCTACAGTGAGTTTAGCTCCAAATTCCTCCTCATTTTAGAGCGCATAAAAAATAAATTACAATATATTTCCATATTTAGTAAAAAAAAGTTAATATCTTTTTTATTGCTACTTTTTTTATTTAATTTCATGCATTGCTAGCATTTAGTTAATAGTCTGTTGGAAGTTACCTTAGAAAGTAAGCTCTATTCGGTTCAAATGTAGTTTTTCTACGTTCTAGCTTTTATTTATTGCCTCGTCTGCCTCTAAACTTACTTTGCATTGTAAAAAGCTTTCACTTCAGCTGAAACAAACCGTTCTGTTTATCAACAAATTAAGCCACACTAATCGACCACTAAATTTCAACAAGATTCTAACATTCCTATTCAATAGCCACTTAAAAATTACTAGATTTTAATTAGACTTTATTACAAATCATTTTGTAGAGGAAGAAAATGAGATGCTTTGTTGCGAATCAATGAACACCTACAGCCGAATAGCTAGAAGCGATTAAGGCGAACGGGGGAAGCAGAGTCGGAACAAATAATTCATTTAGTTACCTACAATATCAAAAGTCTATTGACAAGCATGTTTAAAGATTTGAAACAATGCCGCAAAACAGCATTTTATATTCAAGTTGAAACTGCTTTTCAAGGCTGTACCGTCCAGACTACAGATTGAAAGATACGCTTGACGAAAATTGGTTGACCCCCATTTTCGGACCAACGCTGTAAACGCATTAACCAATGTCAATGCCCAACAGATTAATTAAAACAAGTAATTGAGCCCCTTATGCAAACAGATATTAAAGTTGTCGGTATCGGAGCCTCCGCAGGGGGCTTAGAAGCGATCAATGATTTTTTTGATAACACCCCCTCAGATACCGGACTTGCCTTTGTCATCGTTCAACATTTATCTCCCGATTTTAAAAGTCTGATGGATGAATTACTGAAGAGACACACCCAAATGCCCATTGAAGTCATCAAAGGAGATACAACGATCCAACCCAATCATATCTACCTGGTCTCAAGTGATAAAAACATTATCTCCCAGAATGGTATGATCAAACAAATTGATCGCAAACCAAGTTCTACGCTGAATTTGCCCATTGACGAATTTTTCTACTCTATGGGAAATGATTGGAAAGAAAACGCGATTGGGGTGATTCTTTCCGGAACGGGATCTGACGGATCCCGTGGCATTCGAACCATCAAAGAAGCCGGAGGGTTAATTTTTGTCCAGGACCCCTCCACGGCCCAATTCAATGGGATGCCCAACGCGGCCATTGCGATTGGAGTGGCAGATAAGGTACTTCCTCCCTATGCCATCGCTCATGAGATCGTCGGAGTTGTGAAAAAAGCCAATAGCCAGCTCAATCAATTGCTCAATCTCACAAACATTTATGAGAAGGAACTATTCGACAAAATATTGAATCAAGTTGAATATGCATCTGGGGTCAACTTCCTGGAATATCGAACCAGTACGCTGCAACGTCGGCTAGAAAAAAGGATGTATCTCAATCATCTTCATGACCTCAGTGAGTACTACAATTTCCTCTTGGGGAATAAAGAAGAAGTACATGCCCTTTACAAGGAGTTTTTAATTGGGGTGACCCGCTTTTTTAGAGATACGGAAGCCTTTGAAATTATTTCAAATAAAGTATTTCCCAATTTATTGACATCAAAGGCACCTGAAGAAGCCATCAGAATCTGGGTGACGGGTTGTTCTACCGGAGAGGAAGCCTACAGCATTGCTTTCCTCTTGGCCGATCAGATAGAAAAGCGACAAGGCACACAAAGTTTCAAAATATTTGCTACAGATATTGATGAGGAGGCCATTAAATTCGCTAGTTTAGGCATCTATCCCAACAATATCATTGCAGACCTTCCGGAAGAGATATTGCAAAAATATTTTGAGCAACAAGGCAATCATTTACAGGTCAGAAAATTTATCCGAGAAAGTTTGGTGTTTACCTTTCATGATGCACTTAAAGATCCTCCATTCATCAATATCGATCTGATTAGTTGCAGAAATATGTTGATTTATCTTACCCCCAAAACCCAAAAAAATCTACTCAACAATTTCCAATTTGCCCTCAATCAGTATGCTTATCTTTTCTTGGGACCAAGCGAATCGATTACTCCGGTTAAAAAGGCTTTTGGAGCCATTGATAATCGATGGAATATTTTTCAAAAAATCAATAATGTAAAACCCATTACTTCGCGTTCGACGAATATTATCCGCAAAACTTCTACTAGCGCATTGTTCAATGAAGAAAACAAAAGCGATTTTCGGCCTTCCTTTGGCCAATCGATCAGAGACGATGTATTTGCCCGCTACTTAGCCTCTAAACATGCCCCCGACACCTTGTTTGTCGATGCCGATTTTGAAATTATTTACATCAATGGCAACTTCAACGAGCTTCTGCCATTCCCTTCTAATTTTGCAAGTTTCAACCTCTTAAATATTCTTCCCGAAGAAGACCAACTCTTATTTAGAAGTGGTTTTAGAAAAGCGATGAGTACCGACAAAGCCTTTCATTACAAGGAGGTAAACATCAATCGAGTCAATAAATCGATTACCCTAAACATTAGTTTCCAAAAGTTTAAGGTAAAAGAGTCTTCCAAAACGATGGTTAAAATTGAGTTTGAACCTACCAGTGAAAACCTTTTCCACGAAGCTCAACCCACTGCCACCGTATTGCGTTTCGACGAGTTCAAATCGGCTCGGTTAGAGCATCTGGAGATAGAACTGGTTGAAATGAAGAAAGAAAAACAATCTCTTATTGAGCAACTGGAAACGACAAACGAAGAACTACAGTCTTCAAACGAAGAACTCCTCGCGGCTAATGAGGAATTGCAAAGTACCAACGAAGAATTGCAATCGGTCAATGAAGAACTGTACACGGTTAATGCGGAGCTCCAATCCAAAGTCAATGAGCTGATTATTTCCAACAACGATGTCAATAATCTATTGGAAAGCACTCAGATTGGTACCATATTTCTCGATGCCCATTTGTGCATCAGAAAGTTTACCCCAGCTTTGCGTGCTCAATTTCAGTTAGAAGAGTCGGATATTGGTCGCCCCATCAACAATTTTGCCAGCAGCTTGAATGATAGTGAATTTTTCACGGAGATCAATAACAGTCTAAAAGAGTCAATGCAAATTGAGAAAGAGATTGAAGACCATAAGGGGAATCACTACTTGATGCGTATTCTCCCCTATCGAACGGATAAAGGAAATGTAGATGGTGTTGTCATAACTTTTGTAGACATTAACGATTTGAAAAAGGCACAAGTCAGTATCCTAGAAAGCATCCAGAGCTATCAGGTGATTTTGAGTGCTAGCCATGAAGATGTCATCTTTACCACCAATATTAAAGGGGGCATCCAAACCATTACCGTTCAAAACTTTATGGGACTGCCATCCGAAGAGTACATCAATCATTCCATATTTGAATCGATTCACCCTCAATTCTTAGAACCGTTTAAACGTAGTTTTGAGGCAATTGCCGTCGAAAAACAGTCTTTTGCAACGGTCGAAGCACAAGTAAAATCAGCAGCAGAACAAATTCGATGGTTTAAATTTAATCTGGCCCCAATGGTCGTCGATCAGAAAATACGATTCATCGTTGTCATGTCTAGAGACATCACCAAACACAAAGAGGCCGAACGAGATCTCAAAGAACATAGTTTTAATTTGGAACAAGAAGCCGTAGAAAAAAGTAAATTGTTGGAAGCCAAAAATACAGAACTAAAAGAAATCAATCGCTATCTCGATAGTTTTGTCCATGGCGCAGCACACGATTTAAGAAGTCCTATCGTACAGATGAAAGGCATCCTCAATCTTTTACCAAAGATTGACTCTGAAAGCCAAAAAGATCGCATCCTCAACCAGCTTACACTCAATGTTAGTCATCTGGATAAGACGCTCAATGGCTTGGTCGAACTCATAGAATTTCAGAAAAATACAGAAATGTTATTGGCCAGAATTAATATGCCCGAAATATTTAATGAAGTATTAAATCAACTTAAAGGAGAAAATGCCGAGGTAGCCTTCACCATTGAACAAACCTGGAAAATCAAGTACGTCAACTACGTCTCAGCCTATCTCAAAAGCATTTTTTTCAACCTCTTAAGCAATGCAATCAAGTACAGAGCAGAGGAACGCCCTCTCAAAATTGAGCTACACGTCAGTAAAAAAGGAGCCTTTATTCTCGTAAAAATAAAAGACAATGGCATCGGAATAGACCTCGAACGCTATGGCCATTTTCTCTTTCAACCCTTCAAACGCCTCACCGTAGAGCGAAGTGGTACAGGCATTGGATTGAGTATTATCGACAATGCGGTCAAACAAAACGGTGGACGAATTGAAGTCGAAAGTAAACTGGGAAAAGGTACCACCTTTAACGTTTTTATTAGCCCTTATCAGCAAAAGGGAATTGTAACTATAAATGCTCCAATGGATGAAGAATTCAAAGCAACATAACCTTCTCTTTATCGATGATTCCGAAACAGAAATATCCTTCATCCAATTGCTGATTGAAATTGAAAAGCTGCCCATCATTGCTCACTTTGAACGTACAGCTCAAGAAGGATTGGAATATTTAAAAAGTTTGACACAAGATACTTACCCTGCTGTTGTCATTGTAGACATCAATATGCCGCTTATGAATGGTTTTGAGTTTGCGCAAGCATTTGAAAAAAAGATCGCTGCCCTAGCCCCCAATACAAAATTATTC
>JBCCSR010000507.1:0-4803 GCA_039199865.1 Bacteroidota bacterium | reverse complement strand
GGTATTGGCCAAAGCAGATCACCAAGGAGCCCTTCAGTTGATTGCGTACCTTGTTTGCGAGCCACCTTTTGAGAAGCAGCTCATTCTGCAATACCTAAAATCTCAACTTCCCGCCTATATGGTTCCCGCCTTACTGCAACCGCTAGAAGCATTGCCCTTGAAGCCCAATGGGAAGCTAGATAAAGATTCCTTACCCTCACCAGATTGGTCGGCCTTACAAGAGCAGTATGTTGCTCCCCGCAATTCGCTAGAAACGAAGCTGGCAGAAATTTGGCAAAACCTGTTGAATGTAGAAAAGGTAGGCATCCAGGATAATTTTTTTGAGCTGGGAGGCCATTCGCTTTTGGCGACCCGCTTGGCATCCCATATACGTCAAGAGTTGGCGATTGATATTTCTGCCAATACTTTGTTTCGGTACAACACGATTGCCGATCTGCATCACTACTTTCGAATGACTCATTTAATTCAGGATGAATCAGAAGACAATAGAGAATATGATTTTTTGGTGATCTAGACCTTTCCCTTTTTAAACTTTGAATTTAACCAAAAGAAATAGTAAAACATAAAATATGCAGACCTTAAGTAAAAGCATGGAAAATAAAGATCATGAAATCTTCAATTTGCTGAGCAAGGCGATGGAGAGTGGAGTCAGTGTATCATGCGAGCATGATGACCTTTTGGTAAATATACCCAAAGACAAACAAGTTGATCGTGAGTTGATTCAGATGTTGAAAAAGCACAAGAGGGACATCATCGTCTTTTTGAATAAAGAAGCCAAGATAGCGGGCGATGTCAATACCAAACGTAAAAAGATTGTTCCATTTGATCGAAGTCAGGTGGATCACATCCCCTTATCCTTCGCACAAGAAAGATTGTGGATCATTGACCAATTGTCTGGTACCATCCCTTACCACATGCCTGCTGTTTTACGTTTAAGAGGGAAATTGGATACAAGTAAAATGCAAAAAGCGCTGCGTTTAATCGTGGAGCGACACGAAGCCTTAAGGACAGTAGTGAAAAGCAAAGATGAACAAGTCTATCAGTTCATACAAGGTGCGGAGGCTTGGCAAATGAGCTTTCTTGAGGACCCATCATTAAAGGAAACGTCCCATTTGCAGCAACACTTGCACCATAGCTTGAACCACCCATTTGATTTATCCAAAGATTATATGCTGAGAGCAGAGTTGATTCAGTGTGAAGTGGAAGAGCATATTTTAGTGGTGGTTGTACATCATATTTCTTCTGACGGATGGTCACTTTCCTTGTTGGTGAAAGAGTTGGAGGCGTTTTATCAAGCGCAGCTTTCCCCGGCGGAAAAGCCCGCATTGTCTCCGTTATCGATCCAGTATGCAGACTATGCAGTTTGGCAACGTCAACATGTAGTTGAAAATTCCTTTGGAGAGCAGTTGGATTGGTGGGTGACTCAATTGGAAGATGTGGCGCCTCTACAGTTGCCTACTGACTTTCCGAGGCCTGCCATGCAAAGTACCAGTGGAAAGGCCATCAATATCGAGCTGGAGGCCGATTTATCTGCCCAACTCAATGCTTTCGCTCAGGCTAATGGAGTTAGCCTGTTTATGATCATGTTGACGATCTGGAAAGTCTTGCTCTATCGTTACAGTGGCCAGGAAGATATTTGCGTTGGTGTACCCAATGCCAATCGAAATCAGGTGGAAGTAGAGTCATTGGTGGGTTTTTTCGTCAATACTTTAGCGTTTCGCAGTCAAATACAAGGGGAGGAGTCTTTCCTGCAATTGCTAAAGCAGATCAAGACGACTGCGCTGAAGGCTTATGACTACCAGGAAGTACCTTTCAATCGTATCGTAGAAAAGGTAGAACCTAAACGCGATTTAAGTCGAAGTCCGCTTTTTCAGGTCATGTTTGCATTTCAAAACACACCCGATATTCCCGAATTGAAAATGGGAAATTTAGCAATTGAAGCGCTTGCTTTCGAACAAGTTGGTTCACAGTATGACTTGTCCTTGACGGTGACAGAATTCTCAGAGGGGATGGTTTTGCGAATGGTCTATTGTGATGATTTGTTCGTAGAGAAACGCATTCAACGAATGGTTCAGCATTACATCAATTTGGTAGAGCAGGTATTGTTGCAACCCACACTGCCGATTGGGCGATTGAACTTTTTAGCTCCTGAGGAACAGCACTTTTTGATTCATGATTTGAACCAAAACCGCAAAGACTATGCTGAGGGGACCGTTATGGAATTGTTGGAACAGCAAGTTGAGAAAACACCCAATAAGATTGCTGTTTATTTTGAGGAAACCACATTGACTTACGCCGAGCTAAATGCTCGTAGTAATCAATTGGCCCATTATCTTCGTAAGGAATACCAACTTACAAATGCTGATTTTGTAGGAGTAATGCTGAATCGATCTGTTGAAAGCGTGATTGCAATGATTGGAGTGATGAAGTCTGGAGCTTGTTATACTCCTATTGACCCCGACTACCCAGAAGATCGAATTGATTACATCCTCAAAGATGCGGGCATTGAGGTATTGGTTACCCAGAAAAACTTGGCAGCTACCCAACGCCTGTCCAAACCCACCCTCCTAGATTTGGAGACATTGGACTTATCCGACTATGCAGAAGGTAATCCAAGCATTCAAAATAAACCAAGTGATGGTTCTTTTGTCATCTATACCTCGGGTTCTACTGGATATCCAAAGGGAGTCATCCAAACCTATCGCATGATGAACAATTTGATCCAATGGGCATTGCATCATTCGGGGATTACTACGGGACTCAAGCAGTTGCAGTACGCCTCTTTTAGCTTTGATGCTTCTCTGAATGATGTTTATTTTGCCTTGAGTGGAGGGGGAAGTGTATATGTGGTCAGTGATAGAATTCGGATGGACTACAGGCTACTAAGAGAGGTAATTGTAGCGGAAAAAGTGGAGGTTTTGTCTTTCCCATTTTCTGCTTTGAGTATCTTTTTTACCCAAAATGAGTTGAATGACCTTGAGGACCATCAGATAAAATACATTATCTCGACTGCCGAACAGCTCTACGTCAGTGGACCTTTAGCCCAATTTTTAGAACAAAATCCAACAGTAGAGTTGCACAATCAGTATGGGCCTTCAGAGACTCACGTGGTGACGAGCCATGCTATGAGTGTAGCAGAGGGAACGGTCGTAGGAAGGCCTGCTATCGGTCAACCCATTTCTAATACGACACTTTATATTTTAGATGCCTATCTCAATTTGGCTCCCATGGGGGCGAGGGGAGAAGTGTACATTGGCGGGAGCAATCTAGCCAATGGTTATCTCAATTTACCGGCTCAGACATCCGAACGATTCATCGATCATCCATTTATCAAAGGAGAGAAACTATACAAAACAGGGGATTTGGCTTATTGGCAAGAAGACGGAACCATCGTCTATTTAGGGCGGAAAGACGATCAAGTAAAGATTCGAGGCTATCGTATTGAGTTGGGAGAAATAAAATCTGTTGCCGAGGCATTTGAATCGATTCAAAAATGCATTGTCACTGTTCATGAATTTGGCCAACAAGATCAACGCCTCGTTGCCTATCTAGTGGTAGACGATAATTTTGAGCAGGGGGAGCTTAAACAGTTTTTATCCCGTCGTTTGCCTGCTTATATGATTCCAGCGCATTGGATGCTTATTGATGAAATTCCTCTAACCTCAAATGGCAAAATCAATATTGCTGCTCTTCCAAATCCGGAGAAAGGCCATTTGGTCACATCAGAATATCAGCCTGCTGAAACCCCCTTGGAAAAGTTGCTGTTGCCAATGTGGCAGGATTTGCTAGGCATGGAGCAAATTGGAGTGAATGATCATTTCTTTGAACTCGGAGGGCATTCTCTTTTGGCGGTTCGATTGATGATGTTGATTCGAAAAGACTTGGAGATAGAAATTAGCTTATCCGATATTTTTACCGTTCCAACCATTCAATCAATGGCGCTTTATTTGGAAAGTTGCCAGAAAGGATTGGCACTACCTCCTTTGGAAGTGGCTAGTCGAACTGAGCGCATTCCACTGTCCTTTTCTCAAGAACGACTTTGGATTATTGACAAATTGCACGGAACGATTCAGTACCATATCCCTACCGTTCTCAAGGTAAAAGGCAGCTTGGATAAAGCCGCCCTTCGCTACGCATTTGCCGAGGTGGTCAGTCGCCATGAAATTTTGCGTACCGTATTTGTCGAAGAAAACGGAGAAGCTACCCAAAAAGCATTGGCCAAAGACAGTTGGCAGTTTGAAGAGACGAAAGCTGATCGATTTGGTTCTGAAGAGGAATGGCAAAGCTGGCTAAAGCAAACATTGACTAGTCCTTTTGATTTGACTCAGGATTACATGATTCGGGCACATTTGGTTGAATGGACTTCGGAGGAACATACCTTGTTATTTGTCATTCATCACATTGCTTCGGATGGTTGGTCGACCGCTATTTTAGTGAACGAACTTTTTACTTTATACCGGGGCTATGTTGAGCAGGGACATTGTGTTTTGGATGATTTACATTTCCAATATGCTGATTATGCTGCTTGGCAAAGAAAATATCTAAGTGGTGATCTACTTGCCAAAAAATTGAATTGGTGGACCGATCAATTGAAAGATGTTGCTCCTTTACAGCTGCCCACAGATTTTTTAAGGCCAGCCATTCAAAGCACGAGTGGTAAAGTAGTCCACATGGGAATGGAGATAGTATTGGTGGATCAGCTTAAGGCATTTGCTCAAGCTCAAGGCGTGAGCTTATTTATGGTCATGCTCACGATTTGGAAAATCTTACTGCAACGCTACAGTGGCCAGAACGACATCTGTG
>JBCCSR010000506.1:0-4803 GCA_039199865.1 Bacteroidota bacterium | reverse complement strand
CCCAACTTCCAGGGAGCAGATCGTAAAAAATTGATGATTGAACCGCGCGCCAAACGCATCAGTGGCATCAACAAAAACCCCAACGGAGATCAATTTCATTTTGACGATGGACAAATCAATGGCCAGCCTGTTTATCTCGGAGAATTGAGAACGGATGACCAAGGACGTCTATTGTTTTTGGGAGGTCGAGGACATTCTGCTGCTTTCGAAAAAGATAGCGAAGGTAAACCAGTACCTCTGACCACCTTTGCCAACAATCAAGGCTGGCATGACGATACTTCCGATGGTCCAGTCGATGCAGAAGTGACTTTACCAGACGGACGAACCCTGCAAGCAGAGGGGGCTTGGGTCCTGACGGCCCCGCCCAATTATGCCGTCGGTGTTCAGGCCTTTTCTACGGGTTATGATTTGATTTTAAATGTGGCTCAATCTTTCAAAGACGATAACAATCCCTATTTACAAAAAGGGCGAGCCAAGTTCTTTCGCGACATCTATCCCCTTTTCAAAAATCTAAGTATCAACCAATGGGTCAATGCTGGAGGAGCACGGGAGCTAGGCTGGGGAAGCGCTTTAGATTTTAACGAAAACGAGCTCATTCAACGCCTGATGGATCCTAGAGCATCTGCCCGCCCTTTGCGACAAAATCTTTTTGAATCTTTTAGGAATCCCGATTTCATCACTATGCAACCCGCACTCTGGCCGCCACTCTATGGGGATGCAATCACTTTTAACATTCAATCGACAGATCCAAGAAATTGGTTTGCCATTACTCCTTTGCAATATCAAAACTTGCAGGCTTGGGCCAATGGTGATTTTGAATTGAACCCAATTCCAAGTCCGCGCAATTGGGATGACTTATCCCCTACCGAACAAGCACTCGGCTTGACCGAAGCCGCTTTGGAAGAAACACTCGGCGGTCCTTTCCACCCCGGTTGTGAATTTACCTGGCCCATGCGTCATGCTATGATGTATGATGCTCCTTTTAGGATCAAAAGACGGGCAAAAGCAAAAGAAGATTTTGGTCCAACTTTAAGTCCGGATGTTGCACTTGCCCCCAAGGGTCCACTCGATGGCAGTAGCCCCGGTGACATTACCAAATGGATGGCGACTCCTTGGCAATCCGATACTTCCAGTTGCTTGTCTGCTTATCGTACCTACTCCGGCGAGTATTTGCCCACCTTCTGGCCTGCCCGAGTCCCCAATGATGTGTTGACGGAAAAAGATTATCATATCCTTGAAAATGATTTTGATCAGCAACAACAGATTACCGCATTCAGTCCTTCCAGTCGAAAAAAATGGCTCCGTGGATTCATTTACAACGAGGAAGGGAAAATTATTGGTGGGTCTTCTATTTCCGATCGCATGAAGGGCGTCACCAAATTTACTCAGGAATGGTACAAGGCTGGAATTATACTCAAGCGCCCGCTAGACAGTCACTCGAAGCTGTTTCCAAATGAAGTTTGGGTAGAAACTGGACGATCTGCAGATTTGGATGCACATGCCAAACAACTCAATCAGGAAGAAACACTCGGTACTTGGGCCACGATCAATCCCAGAAAGCTGCGCTAATCCAATGAAACCAAAGCCAATTCTGATAGTAGGAATGGGACCAGCTGGCTTGTCAGCCAGTATCTTTCTACGGCAACGTGGCTTGGCGGTTGTTGCTATTGATCGGGCTAGTCAGCCCCAATTAAAAATTGGCGAAAGCCTGCCCCCAAACGCTCAGTCGCTCCTTCGGCAATTGGGCGTTTGGACAACCTTTCAGCAAGACCATCACCTCAAATGTTACAGCAACAAATCGGTTTGGGGAAATGATCAAGTCCAGTTTCACGACTTTATCCAGCAAGCTCCCGGCTATGGCTGGCATATCGATCGATTGACTTTCGAACAAATGCTGGTGGAGAAGGCAGAGCAGCTGGGCGTACAACTCTATTGGTCTGCTACTCTTAAGCACCTCCAATGGCACCAAGATCACTGGGAAGTTGGCCTGAAACAGGAAGAAGGTGTTTCGAGTATCCACGCCTCCTTCCTCATCGACGCCAGTGGTCGCAATAGTTGGCTGGGACGTCGTTTGGGCTATGAACGCTTGTACGAAGATCGCCAATTGGCTTTGGTTGCTTTTTTACAATCAAAGGATCAGGAATTGGGTGACAGTAGTAGTTTGATCGAAACCCATCCTGACGGCTGGTGGTATTCTGCCAAAATCCCCAATCACCAATTGGCCACTACTTTCTTCTGTCAACCCACCCCGGAGCAAAAAGCCAACTGGACTCAAGCAGAGGGTTGGTGGGCGCTGGCCAAAACCAGTCCCCAATTTTTCCGACGCCTCAAAGAAGCAGATTTTCAACTGCTAACAAAACCACACTTTATCAGTGCCGATAGTGGTCTGTTGGAAAAACTGTGTGGCCCAGGTTGGTTGGCTCTAGGCGATGCCGCCATGACTTATGATCCCATCGCCTCTCACGGTTTGATGATGTCCATGCTCAGCGGGCGAGATGCTGCTGCCGCCATTGAAGATTACCTTTTGGGAAAAGCCACCTCACTAGCTATTTACCAAGATCGTTTATTGAACGCCTTTCAGTATTATCAGCGGGAACGTCAACAATTTTACGATCAAGAACTACGTTTTCCAACTAGTACTTATTGGAAGGCTCGACAAAGGAAAAGGTGAGGAATTTTCCTCCTCCTAGGAAATAAAAAATAGAAAATCATGAAAACAATAATTTACGCATTAACGCTATTCGCCATAATCTCCCTAAGCAGTTGCATTTTTGGAGGCAGCTGTAAAAACTATGTGCCCCAGAAATTTCAGTTTGCAGAATTTGAAGGTATGCTCCGTCTAAGCAATGATCCATTCAGGGTTGGAGATACGTTAGCATTTGAATTAGAAATTCCCGATGAAATCGTTGATGTCCATGGCAATACTGCTTTACTAGGAGCAGGAACAAGGATCATAAATAGGATCACAACGACAACAGTCCATTTGCCAGACAGCAATTTTTTCCAAACCGATACAACGATTGCAAATGTTTTTGATCAGCATTTCGAAACACAAATCGTTACGGGAACAGAAGACGATGATTTGGTTTATTTCTATAAGTCGGAACGAGTAGGCAACATGTGGACAATAAAAATAAATTATATCCCCAAAAGAAAGGGAGTCTACGAAGCAGGATTGGCAATGCGTAATTTGAATATTCTCAATTTAGACTTAAATGACGGAGATTGTATTGATGGAGATGGGGAGGCCTTCAATATGAAATTGGTCTGGAAAGAAAATGAGGCCAATAAAGTCCACGAATTTTATAGCGACTCCTTAGTTTCAAGTCAGGATTTATTTGTATTTGTTGTGGAGTAACACCCTGGGGAAGACTTTTCCAGCTCAATATTTTTCAAACCAATCGAAATACTCTTCGATAATTTTTTCTTTTTCTTGTTTGACGTATTCGAGGAAGGCCAGAGAGACGGGAGATAATTTTTTGGCACTCAACCAAACTAGATTCCAATTAGTGATAATGGGCAAACCTTTAAACGATACGATTTGTAACTCTCCGTTTTTCAATTCATTCTTAATGCCGATTAAGGGCATGATGGAAAAACCCAGTCCAGCAATCACCGCCTGTTTGAGGGCTTCGTTTGAAGTCAGCTCAATTTTTTTGTAGGTAGACAAATCCTTTTTTTCAATAAAAGTCTCCATTGCATTACGCGTTGCGGATCCTTGTTCTCGATAGATCAGGGGATGATTGGCAAAAATTTTTCGTTTGGATTGGTTGGGGTTGACCTTGAGTTTACTGCTGCCTACCAAGAAAAGTTTGTTTTGCATCAGCTGGACTTTTTCGAGTTTTAGCGGTTTGGGGATGACCGATACCATGGCAAAATCGACCGCATTTTTTTCGAGACTTCTCACCACTTTGGCCTTGTTGGTCACGTCCATCACCAAATCAACGCCCTTATTGGCCTCCATAAATCCGGTGAGAAAATAAGGCATCACATACTTGGCAGTCGATACGATGGAAATGGTCAATTTACCCGACAGTTGGCCACGATAGCTGATGCTCTTATAGTTGATGGCCTCAACTTCTTGGAGGATGTTTTTAGCGGCAACCGCGATCTCCTTTCCAAATGCAGTAATGTAAATTTGACGCCCTACCACCTCCGTGAGTGAAATTGGAAACTGATCCTGAAATTTTTTCAACTGAATAGAAACCGCAGGTTGACTCAAAAACAGTTCTTCCGCAGCCCTTGTAATGCTCTGATTTTCAACTACTTTAAGAAAAACGCGGAGCTGGTGCAAAGTGTATTCCATAAATTTCGTTTATGCTTTAGATTGCAAATATAAATAGAAACTTATGAAACTTAAGCAGATATTTGTGTTATACTTCCAAAAGCCAAAACATCCACACACCCATTAAAATGAAAAACAGAAAACTTGACCCTGTCAATGCATCAAAAACTAGCGTAAATCAAGAAAGTAAGCAGCATTTCAGCGAATCAGCAATGCCCTTATTCTTAATCGCTTTTGCTTACTTTTTACTACTGATGATTGGGCTGTTTGAATAATATAGATAGTGAACTTGGAATAATTTTCTGAATCGTAGAAATAAACGTCAATGACATTTCAACTGGTTTTTAATAGAGTTGAATCAGTTGGGGGTCATTCGCTAAAGATTGATAGACACTAAGTCCTTTTTGGACAAGATTTGATTATGATTGTAAAGCTATAGGTAGCCCTCCCAGGGCTACCTACTACTTCATAAAAAATATCTATTGAAAACCAAAGCGTTCATGACTACAATAGTTGCT
>JBCCSR010000505.1:0-4806 GCA_039199865.1 Bacteroidota bacterium | reverse complement strand
CCAATGTCAATGGCTGTGTAGGAGGGGATGAGGTCTTGGTGGTTGAATCCAATTTGATGGCCGATGTAGCACTAAATGTTGATCCCAACTGTGATGGGGGTACTGCCGCTGCGTCTGTGGGGGGAGGAACACCGCCTTATACTTTCTCTTGGTCTGATGGAACGATGGGACCTCTAGCGAGTTTTTCTGCTCCTGGAAATTACAGTTTAACAGTGGAAGATGGCTCTGGTTGTATCGTCATCCACGATTTCTTCTTGCCCAATAATTCTAATATTAATGCCGGAGTTGAGGTCATCCACGTCTCTTGTAATGGCAATAGTGATGGAGCAATTGAGATTGCGCTTGCCGGTGGGGAACCTCCCTACAATTATCTCTGGTCAGATGGTTTTACCGAGGAAGATCGGAGCGGACTGAGTGCAGGAGTTTACGTCGTGACCATTAGCGATAACAGTAGCAATAATTGTCCCTTTATTCAGGAATTTCAGATCCTAGAGCCATCCGCTTTAGTCATCAATAATGTATTGATTACCAATACTAGCTGTTTTGATTTTTGGGATGGAAATGTAAGTCTCGACCTCTTTGGGGGAACACCTGGTTATTCTTTTGAATGGAATGACGGTTCGACCCAAGCAGGTTTGTGGAACGTTGCTCCTGGGGCCTATTTTGTAACCATTACCGACAACAATGGTTGTACGCTTGTCGGTGGTCCTTACGAAGTTTCATCGCCAGCTCCCATCGAGGTGGATATCGTCGTTGATGCGAATTCTTGTGTCAATAATGGAACGGGGAGCATTGATGTTACGGTAAGTGGTGGTACGGGTACATATGCCTATGAATGGGTAGGTCCCGGCAATTTCTTCTCGACGGAGGAAGACTTAATGGGGATCATCGATGGTGTGTATACCCTGGTCGTCGTTGACGATAACGGCTGTGTCGATTCCTTAGAGATTACGGTTGAATTAGAGAATCCATTGGAATTGACCATCACGGGGAGCGCACAAAGTTGTGCTATCGATGGAAGCGCAACTGTTACTGCTATGGGAGGGAGCGGAAATTATACTTATCTATGGAGCAATGGAGCGAATACTTCTACTATTGATAACCTTTCGGGAGGAGTTTATTCGGTTACCGTAAGTGATGACAATGGCTGTACGGCTTTGGCCGAAACTTTAATTGATTCTCCGATTGATTTATTGGTCAGCAGCATACAGGCAGATTGTGATGGGAATAATGGAAGTGCGGCAGCTGCAGTGCTCGGGGGAGCTACCGATCCGAGTTTTGTTTGGAGCAATGGAGCGGTTGGGCCGGTGCAAAATGACTTGGCCCCCGGTTTTTATTCGGTGACGGTGACCGATGCCTTGACCAATTGCTCAACCCATGAAAATGTTGAAGTACAACAAGATGAACTTTGTTCGGTTCGGATTAGTGGTTACGTTTATCTCGAACTCAATGGCGATTGCGTGGAAGACAATACGACACTGGCCGTGGCCAACGTAATGGTACAATTGAGCAACGGACAAATTACGTTTACCGACATCGACGGTTACTACGAGTTCGAATCAGAGTTGACCGACGTTTATGCGGTCACGGCTGATTTTAGTGCAATCATTTTTGATCCCCTTTGTGCAGATCCGATAACCGTCAACGCTTTGACCCTTGGAGAGCATTATGACAACAATAATTTTTATCTGGAATACGATGCAAATCTGAGCCAAGATTTGAATGTAAAAGTCAGTAAGCCCAACGCTCGACCTGGCTTTACCCAGAAAGTGCGCATTTGCCTGATGAACGTTGGAGCGGTTCCCGTTACCGGTGTGCTCACTTATGTGCACCCAGAACCCCAATTGTTTACGCAAGCTGTTCCCAATGAAACTACTTTTGATGAAAGCAGTCGTACCGTCACTTGGAACTTTGAATCCATTCCTCCCAGCACAGTTTGGGTGTACAATGCTTACATGTATACTCCTACGACCGTACCCATCGGTACTCCCTTGGAATATTATTTTAGAGCAGATCCCATTACTGGAGACCTCACTCCTTTCGATAATGAACGCTACTGTTCAATGGTGGTGACGGGATCTTACGATCCAAATGACAAACAGGTTGAACCCATCGGGATTGGTGAAGAGGGGATTATTTCCAAAACGGATACCCTACTTTCTTATCATATTCGCTTCCAGAACACTGGGACAGATACTGCTTTTACGGTAGTCATTCGAGATGAATTGGATGAGGATTTGGAGGTCAATTCGGTGGTGCCTGGTCCTGCAAGTCATCCCTATACTTTGGATATTTTGGATGGAAATATTTTAGAATTTACCTTTGAAAATATCATGTTGCCCGATAGCAATGTCAATGAGCCGGAATCACATGGCTTTGTCTTTTTTGACATTCAAACGCAGCCAAATTTGGAATATGGAACAAGCTTGGAAAATACGGCTGCAATTTACTTTGATTTTAACGAACCCATTATTACCAATACGGTTTCTAACTTAATCCAAATGATTGTCAATACGGAAATGCCAGAACAGGTAGCGATTCCCATGCAGTTATTGCCCAATCCATTGGCTACTGAAGGCCAGCTAAAATTTGAATTATCAGAAAGCAGTGTATTGGAGATCGACTTATTGGATATGAACGGTCGGCAGGTGAAAAGTTTTGCCAAAGGCTTGTCCTTGCCGAGCGGTGCTCATCAACAGTCGATTGATTTATCAGGTCTAGTCAACGGTGTCTATTATTTGCGATTGACTTCCGCAAATCACCACAGTGGTTTATTGAAGGTCATCAAGATCGAATAGGCTGAGTTGGGGGAGTAAAAGACATTTTGGGCGAGCAGTCATTGAATTGCTCGCCATTTTTTTGTTTGGGATTAAAGATGAGGACCAAGTGCACTCAGCAGCTGTTGCTTACTCATGGCGCCAGACTGTCGCCACAATTGTTTCCCTTTTCTATATAGTATCAGCGTAGGTACGCCACGGACCTTGAGTTGGTCTGCCAGTTTTGGATGTTTGTCAATGTCTATTTTTATGATTTTGGCCTGACCTCTCAAATCTTGAGCGGCTTCCTTTAATACTGGAGCCAAGGCCTGACAAGGACCACACCAAGTGGCATGGAAATCAATTAAAACGGCTTTTTCTCCGTTGATGAGCTCGTTAAAAGAGGCTTTAGGCATAGGTAGTATTGGCTTGGTGAAGAGATAAAATCAAAGCTAAAACGGATGAACTCGGAAAAAGGTTTTATTTTACCAATCTTTCATTCCTCTCAATTGCAGGATCAATCGATAGCCATGATTTACCGTATTTTCCTTTTATGTTGCCTCGTATTTTTATTTTCGGATTGTCAAGATCGTTCAGCGACCAATACCGCTCAGCCGCCCATTGCCATTATTCCCCAAGTACAAGAGTTGAACGCTGGGACCGGTTTTTTTCAAATCGACAATGCTACTAAAATTGTCATGGCTTCGGAGGGAGAAGCTTGGCAGCGGGTAGTCAGCTACCTTAATGATGAGATCAGTCCTGCCTTGGGAGCAAAGCTCGAAGTGGTCAGTGCTGCAAGTGAAAACCGAATTAGCTTTGAGCGAAACCTCAGTATTGTAGGAGAAGAAGCCTATGAATTACAGGTAGATCCCTACGAGATTATCATTCGATCGAAAGATGCTAGGGGCGCCTTTTATGCGGTACAGAGCCTGTTGCAATTGTTGGCTCCGGAGGTCCTGGAAAAGAAGCCGGCAGCTTCCAGTCATTTTCGCATTCCAGCCTTAAAGATCAAAGACGCCCCCCGGTTTGTTTATCGGGGAATGCATCTAGATGTGGCCCGTCATTTTTTTAGTGTAGCAGAAGTCAAAAAATATATAGACTTATTGGCCTTCCATAAAATGAATTATTTTCATTGGCATTTGACCGAAGACCAAGGCTGGCGCATTGAAATCAAAAAGTACCCCAAGTTATCGACCATCAGTGCTTTCCGAGATGGAACCCTTGTTGGGCACTACAATGATCAACCTCATCAATTTGATGGAAAACGCTATGGTGGATTTTACAGCCAAGAAGAAGTCAGAGCAATCGTAAAGTATGCTCAAGATCGATTCATCACGATCATACCGGAGATAGAAATGCCTGGACATTCCCAAGCAGTATTGGCGGCTTATCCTGAATTGGCCTGTGCGCCCGGACCATACGAGGTCTGGCAAAAATGGGGTATTTCCGATAACGTCTACTGTCCTACGGAAGCTACCTTTACCTTTTTAGAAAATGTTTTAACCGAAGTGATTGACTTATTTCCGGGGCCATACATTCATATTGGTGGCGATGAATGTCCCAAACGAGCTTGGGAGGAAAGTGCTTTTTGTCAGAAATTGATTCGACAAAAAGGGCTGAAGGATGAAGCAGGCTTGCAAAGCTATTTTATCAACAGAATCGAGCAATTCATCAATACCAAAGGCCGCCAAATGATTGGTTGGGATGAGATTTTGGAAGGTGGCTTGGCTCCCAATGCTACAGTTATGTCTTGGCGAGGCGTTAGCGGAGGGATTGAAGCGGCGCGTAGTGGGCATGATGTCATTATGAGCCCAACTACTCATTGCTACTTTGATTATTACCAATCAGATCATGTGGATGAACCGCTAGCCATTGGAGGTTTTATCCCCTTGCAAAAAACCTATGAATACGAACCGATTCCGGAGGGCTTGGATACAGCTGCCGCCAAACACGTTTTGGGTGCGCAAGGAAATGTTTGGACGGAATACATGCCCCAATTTGATCAGGTAGAATACATGGCTTTCCCCAGAGCTTGTGCCATTGCGGAGCT
>JBCCSR010000504.1:0-4837 GCA_039199865.1 Bacteroidota bacterium | reverse complement strand
GGCAATCCTTCTGCCGGGGCCACTGCGCCCTTGCCCTTTCCGGATGGCGAAGGTGGTGTTGGTTTGAGGGACGGGCAGGCACAAGTGGGATCCAATTATAAGGAATACGTCGGTGCTTGCCTTACGGAATCGATGGAAATTGGTGTGGATTACCGCTTAGAATTTTTCGTTGGCTTTCAAGATAATAAGCCGGGAAGTGGGAGCTTTCAGATCGCTATTTTCGGTTCCACAAATTGTAATAACCTTCCCTTTGGTGGTAGTAATATTTCCATTGGTTGTCCAAGCAATACCGGAAACTATCAGCAATTGAGTGTCCAAACGGTGAGTGGATCAAATGAGTGGAAGTCAGTGGTTTTTGAGTTTACCGCAGACCAAGCCTATGAAGTCATTGTTTTGGGTTCGAGCTGTACGCCCAATCCCAATTTCGGTTTAGATCCCTATTTCTACCTCGATGGTTTGACTCTAGCAGAAAGCGCCGACTTTGGACAAGCCTTTGAGTCGATCAGTGGAAGCATTTGTGAAAACAATTTGGTCCTAGAAGTACTTGCCGATGCTACGTTCACCTATCAATGGTATCAAGATGGTATTGCCCTACCCGGTGAGACGAACTCCTCTATCCTACTGACCGCAATAGACAATACGGAAGGAACTTACCAAGTTGTCATTACCGCTCCCGGAGGGTGTTTGTTGTCAAAAACCTATGAATTGCGGATTCCTCCTTACTTTGAAGACCTTTCTGTCAACATCTGTGAAAATGATGCTTTTATTTTTGGGCAAGACAGCTTATTTGGTTCGGGTATGTACGATAGATTGGTCACCGCAAGTGACGGTTGTGATTCGATCATTCAACTCAATTTGACCGTACTGGAAAATAGTAATTCAATGCTCAACGCCAACTTTTGCGAAGGAAGTACCTATGAATTTGCGGGTGAGCTCTTGGAGGAAGCGGGTACTTATCAGACTCAAATCAGCAATGCTGCGGGCTGTGATAGTACCATCTTTCTCACTTTAGAAGCTATTGATTCAGGCAATGGTGTTCGTCTAGATCAAGACTTGGTGCTTTGCCTCGGAGAGCAAATCAATTTAACGCCTGCTTTCTACGATTTTAGTTACACCGATTTTCAGTGGAGCGATCAATTTGGAACAATCTTGAGTGAAAGCGTCAATATTCCCGATTTTAGGCCCACCGAAAGTATGCTGGTTTTCCTTGAAGCCAGTAACACCGCGGGCTGTAGTGTCATTGACTCTGCCATGATTGAAGTGACTCCCTTTTATGAAATCTACGTTCCCAATGCTTTTTCCCCCAATGGAGATGGGACTAATGATGTCTTCCGCTTTTATCCTTCAAAATCCGTTGATCAAGTTTTGTCTTTTTCGGTATACAATCGTTGGGGAGCAGAGGTCTTTGGCGCAAAAAAAATTCCTCCTGTATTCAATGCAGCGGGCTGGGATGGAAATTTTAAAGGTGAAGCAGCAGCCGTCGGTGTTTATACTTATGTTTTACAAGTACAGTTTATCGACGGGACGCAGCGAATGCTGACTGGTGATGTCACGCTCTTACGATAAACTACTTTTGATTCCCTGATCGAATTTAAACTACAATCCTTAGGCAAATCAAGCGGGCTTTTGTAACTTGTTGCAAAGTCAAACACCAATCATTTTCCCTTATGAAAAAGCCATTCATTTACCTTTTGCTCAGTATCCTCGTTTTCCATTTCCCCAGCCTCGATGCTCAAGAGGACCAGGACACCTGGGCTGCGCTAGAAGCCATTGCCATAGTTGATCAAAAAGTCATGATGCCCATGCGGGATGGCATTCGTTTGTGCACGGACATTTACCGTCCCAAGACCAAAGCCCCCGTTCCCATCATCTTTTCCCGAACGCCCTACAATTTTAATACCTGGCAAGAAGGTGAGAAAAGAGAGCGTACAGCTAAGCGGGCCTACGAAGCCGTCAAGCGGGGCTATGCCTATGTTGTTCAAAATGAGCGGGGCCGCTTTTTTTCGGAAGGAGAATGGGACATCTTGGGGGTTCCACTAACGGATGGATACGATGCATTCACTTGGTTGAAAGAACAAGAGTGGAGCAATGGAAAAATTGGAACCCTAGGTTGTTCGTCTACCGCCGAATGGCAGATGGCCGTTGCCGCTTTGGATCATCCCGCCCATGCCTGTATGGTTCCTCAAGCCTACGGAGCGGGAGTGGGTAAAGTGGGAGACTATTTTGAACAGGGAAATTGGTATCGAGGAGGCGCTCAACAAATGCTTTTTACCGCTTGGTTATACGGTGTAGAACACGATAAATTCAAACCGAGAATTCCCGCAGGTGCCACTCAGGAAGACCTTATCCGCATTGCCCGGTTTTATGATTTAGCGCCCGATAATCCTAAGGTCGATATGGCAAAAGCCTTGGCGCATTTGCCCGTTTCCGATATTCTAAAAAACATCAATGGCAAAACGGAAATTTACGATAAGATGATTCGGCGAAAGCCCAATGACCCCGACTGGTACAAAGGTGGGTTGTATCACGACGATATGGGTTTTGGCGTTCCTAGTTTTTGGTTTGCCAGTTGGTACGATGTTTCCATCAGTCCCAACTTAGCACTTTACAATCATGTCAGCAATAATATCAAAGACAAAGCCATCGCAGACAATCAGTATTTGGTTATCGCTCCTACCTTACATTGTCGATTTACCCGTGCTACGGAAAATACCATCGTTGGAGAACGAAATGTTGGTGATGCTCGCCTCAATTATGATGAACAAATCTATGCCTGGTTTGACTTGTGGCTAAAAGGAGCAAAAAACGATTTCAAGGCTAAGACGCCCAAAGTACAATACTATACTATGGGGAGCAATCAATGGCAACAAGCCGACCAATGGCCGCCCAAAGCCGCACAGGCGACTACTTTTTACCTGGGTAGCCAAGGAAAAGCCAATAGCTTATATGGTGATGGCCGTTTGAGTACCAGCCCTCCCCGTAGCGATCAAGCTCCTGATTTATTTAGCTATGATCCCATGAATCCGGTTCCCTCTTATGGTGGGAATGTTTGTTGTACGGGGAATGCAGTGAAAGGAGGTGCCTTTGATCAACAAGTCATGGAAACCCGCAATGATATTCTCGTTTATACTTCCGATCCATTGGAAGAAGGCATTGAGGTGAGTGGATTTGTAGAAGCAACGCTTTACGTTGCCTCGGATGCTAAAGATACCGACTTTACGGTCAAACTAATCGATGTGTATCCCGACGGTCGTGCCTACAATTTGGATGAGACCATCCAGCGTGCCCGCTACCGAGAAGGCTACGACAAAGAGGTGTTTATGGAAGAAGGAAAGGTCTACGAGTTGAAGTTGAGCCCAATGGCTACCAGCAATTACTTCAAAAAAGGACATCGCATTCGCATTGAAGTTTCCAGTAGTAATTTTCCGAGGTTCACGCGCAACCTAAATACTGGAGGCAATAATTTTGATGAAAAGAAAGGCATCACTGCCAACAATCAAATCCACCACAGCAATCGGTATCCTTCTCAAATCAAATTACCTATCATCAATAAGCCCCAATAAACGGACAAACAAATGAGAAATATTTTATTGCTGTTATTTTGTTGTTATGGGACGAGTAGCTTAAGTCAAAATCCATACGCTGAAGATGTTCAATCACCAGACCAAATTATGGCTGCTTTGTACGAAAGTATTTCTGGTGATAAAGGAGAAAAAAGAGATTGGGATCGCTTCCGCTACTTATTTATTCCCGAGGCCCGTCTCCTACCGAGCGGCCCCAACCAGGAAGATGAGATGACTTATCGAATAATGAGCCCAGATGAATACATCAAAAATGCGGGAAAGCGGTTGGAAGCTGATGGTTTTCACGAAATCGAAATAGCGCGTAAAACCGAGACCTTTGGCTCGATGGTACACATTTGGAGCACCTATGCTTCGTTTCGCCAACAAAGCGATTCACAACCCTTTATGCGTGGCATCAACAGCATTCAGTTGATGTACGATGGAGAGCGTTGGTGGATCATGCAAATTTATTGGCGGCAAGAAAGTGAGGCCAACCCCATTCCCAAAGTCTATCTTCCCCAAGATAAATAAGGGAAATCAACTGGCCCGTAAAAATACCTGATTTAAAAATTTCTACTTTTCATATTAAAGACTTTCCTAATTTTTAATTACCTTTGTTTCTGACACGGATTGCACGCCTTATCCATCAATCTTTAACCCGAGAAACACAAGTTCTCAAAAGTTTGTACGCACATTAAGATAGGTCATTTTTAAAGGACAACAGCACATTCGAGCCATACCTGTTGGTGACTCAGTATGTCCACATTGTACAAACGTCGTCACAACTATGGTTAGTTTCATCGATTCACTCAATAGATAGGCCAGCCTGGTTACGCCCAAAAGATTGGTCACTCAGCAATTAACTTAACCTCAGTATTTTGCCAAATCGAACCCACAATGAACCACTTCCCTCCACAAATCAATCAGCTACCGATGTATCAACAAGTGTGGATTACCCAACTTGTTGCCTACATCCAAGAAGCTAAAGGTAAGTCAGAACTCTCTGTCTGTCAGTTGGCTGCTCGCTTTCAAATGAGTGAAAGACAATTCTATCGACGAGTTCGACAAAACTTTTCCATCAGTCCTAAACAATTGGTACAACAAATCAAAATGTACCAAGCAAAAGAAATGTTAGAAAGAGGCACCCACGCAACTGTTGCCGAAGTAGCCTATGACCTTGGTTACAATCACCCTGAATCTTTCTCAAATGTCTTTTGTAAAACCTTCGGTCAACGCCCATCTAGTATTTTAAAGAACAACATTTAATCAATCGC
>JBCCSR010000503.1:0-4839 GCA_039199865.1 Bacteroidota bacterium | reverse complement strand
CTCCAAGCCTTACGGCAACGGAAAGAAAGATTTTTTTGAACAAATCGCCATCTAAAAGCAAAAATTACATTATCCACCAAATATCGCACAGACGCATGAATGACATTGCTCCCTTTAGCCAACGAATTGATCGACTTGATGTAGGATTGTTTGAAAAGATAGATACTCAGACCAGTCACAAGGAACGCCGCTCCCTATTGGCACTACAAAGATGTATCCGCAAGCAATTCTCCAGCTATATTTATCTAGAGATTGGCTCTCACCTGGGAGGATCCATCCAGCCTTATTTTGTGGATGAACAATGCCAGTTGATTTATTCGATTGACAAGCGGCCATTGGCTCAACCGGATGAGCGAGGCGGACTGTACGAATACCACAATAATTCTACCCAAAGGATGCTCGACCTACTTGAGGAAAATTATCCATCCGGTAGCCTCAAAAAACTAGTTACTTTTGACACTGGCACTGATGAGGTAGACCCTCAAGTCATTGAGCCTCGCCCCAATATTTGTTTTATTGATGGCGAACATACCAACCAAGCCGTATACCAAGATTTCAAATTCTGTCAACAAGTCGCTACATCCGATGCCGTATTGGTGTTTCATGATGCCAATTTTGTATTCAAGGGATTACAACGCATCGAAGCCGAGCTTGCCCAAAATGGGACGGCTTACAGGGCCTATGTCTTGGGGGGCTCTGTTTATGTCATTCTGCTGGGCCAGTCGATAGACTGGTTTGGAGAACAGTTGGCCGCATTTTCAAAAGACAAAGCCCGTTTTTTCCAACGTTCGGCCAAGAGTTTGAAAAAGCTACGCTTACAAAGACGTTATCCGGCCCTTTATCAAATTTATGACAAAAATAAACATCAGCCAATGATCAAATCACTGAAAAGAACGGCAAAAAAAGTGTTGGTAAAAATGGGGTTAAAGCAACCTGCAAGGCACTACATGGAAATATCCGAAGGGCATTTAGGAGGCTACATCATCGACAAGCCCGCCCCCGGAACCTGGTGCCCAGAAATCTGGGATTGGTGCGTCAAAGATTTAGGGGTTGAATCAATGCTGGATGTCGGCTGTGGAATGGGTTTTGTCATGGAGTACTTTGCTCAATCTGGGGTAGCAAGTTTTGGAGTAGATGGAAGTCCGTCGGCAATCGAAAAAAATGTCATGGATGCTGCCCTGTTGAAAAAGCACGATTTTACCCTTGGTCCTTGGCAACCAGAAAGAGCATACGATTTGGTTTGGTCTTCCGAATTTTTGGAGCACGTCGAACAGCAATATGAGCCCAACTTCTTCGTCACCTTCCAAGCCGCCCGGAAATACCTCATGGTGACCTTTGCTGTTCCCGGACAGGGGGGGCATCATCATGTCAATGAGCAATATGGTGAATACTGGATCAAACGTTTTGCCGAAATTGGCTTCGCCTACGATGATGAACTGACCCAAAAAGCGCGTCAACTCCTTCCCCAACAGGGAATGAAAGGGATGCAATTTCGCGACAAAGGCTTAGTCTTTAAGCGCGTTTAGTCAGGATTGACATAAATTCCAGTTTTTTCCTACCGGTTTTAAAATTTTCTTAGTATCTATGCAGTAGTAATACGCATTTGTATTGCTCGTTGTAAATTCAGTAATAAAACTGATACTACCAAGGCCAAGCAAAAGTGGAAAGCTACAATTGTCAAAAAAAGTCTCCCTCAAGGAGCAAAAGTAACAGCAATTGTGCTGTCCTCCTGACGGTCTAATCATATACAGGTTCGCAGTCATTAAATTGAGAAGAAAGCAATGTTTTTTTCGATCTAATGATCCAATCCTTTCCGTTATCTCGTATATAAGAGTAAAGAAAGCGAACCTTGAATTTACCTAATGACATTGAATTTGAACTCCTTCTAAGTTATGTCGCTGAGTCGGCTTCGCCAGAGGAAAAGCTCCTGGTAGAGTCTGCAATGGCCATTTCTCAAGAAACTTGTCTTACAATCGATTGGATACAAGATCGATTATTAGATTTGGCTATCTATCATGCGAAAACGCCCAGAGAGAGTTCGAAGACAACCATTTTACAAACCATTGGCAAATGGAACGAAAAAGGGACGCTTTGGGATAAATGGTGTCTGAATTAACTAAAACAAATATCGTTTGATATTTGATGATCTTGTATTTAGTAATTCAGGTGCTCATTTGACAGAAGTACGCAAGGCTAGTTCCTTTGGAGAGACTCCTTTTGTCAACAGACCAGAGCTCCGAATGGAATCATTGAGAACAGCAAGCGCATCCATGTCATTAGAAGAGAAAATCGTTGCTTTACTGCAACAGAGAGATGTCAAAGGCATCGAGCTATTGTACGATCACTACGCGAATATGGTCTTCGGCCTTATTTACAAAATTGTCAAATCTGATGATGTAGCGGATCTAGTATTGCAGGATACTTTTCTAAAAGTGTGGGACAAAATTGATGCCTACAACAAGTATAGAGGCCGCTTTCTAACTTGGGTACTTAACGTAGCGAAAAACACCGCAATCGACATGTTGCGCTCCAAGCAATATCGGGAGAGCAGCAAGTTGACCAGTTTGGAAGAACTACCAGGTCGTCCGGCAAAAACGGAAATCCAGGTAGACTACATCGGTGTCAAAGAAATCATCAATCGCTTGGATGAAAAATACCGAGTCATTATCGAACTCATTTATTTCAATGGCTACACTTATGCTGAAGCTGCTGAAGAATTAGCGATTCCATTGGGAACCATCAAAAGCAGGGTACGCAAAGCCTTCAGCGAGTTGAGGATTTTGCTTCATGATTAGCCCCTGATTACAGCAGCGAGCAACACTGGTCGGAAAGTAAAAATGGCGAACTTAAAAGCATATTTAGAAAGTGGTATCATTGAAAAGTACTGCTTGGGAGTTGCAACTCCTGAGGAGATTCGTCAGTTGGAGCGGTACAGCAAGGAATGCCCTGAGTTCATGCAAATGCTAAACGCCAATCAGCAGTTTTTTGAGCAATTCCTCCATACTTTTGAACGTAAGCCTCCCAAAAACAGCAAGCAAAAAATCATTGATCGAATTCGCAGTACCAAGGCACTTTCTGTACATCTCAATGATCAACAAGGCTTAAATACTTTCATTCCACTGGATGCCAATGCCAACTTCAAACACTGGCAACAATTGATCCGGCCAATCCACCCTAAAGTCGATTTTGACAACATCTACGTTCACCCACTTTTTAGTGATGCAAATCGACAGTTGCTCATTCTATGGATCAAAGATTATATTCCTGAAGAGGTTCATCCACAATTGGATGAAAGTTTTTTTATCTTAGAGGGGAGCTGTATTTGTTCGGTTCAAGGAGTAGATCACCACTTAAAAGCAGGCAGTTTCATGCGAATGCCTCCTGATAGGCGACATTATTTCAAAGTAACCTCCCCAAAACCAGTAAAAGCAATATTGTCGAGAGTTAAGGTAGCATAATATAAGATGACGAAGCATTTTAATCAGTGGTTGCAAAAGGTCAGAAAACTGAATGAGGTTAGAAAAAGCAAAAGGCTAGTTTTCATCGTTAGTACCATGCGTTCTGGTTCTACCCTACTCAAGTCGCTCATCGCCCAAGCACCAGATACCTCTCATCTTCCCGAAATTGATTTTCAAAAATACACCGATGGTAAAGCCTGGAAGCTCAAGGCCATGAGCAAAGCCAATATCATCGTCTTAAAAAAACCGGCCCCACTCCAACAAGAAGACTATCCTCAATTTCCAGCTTTTACAGATCACCGCATTCTCTTATTGGTCAGAGACGTCTACCCAACAGTGCATTCCGTCAAACGCATGCTTCGAGACAATTATCCTCAACTCGATGCGGATTGGCCCCTGGAAAAATTAGTCGAATACTATTGGTGTCCAACCATTCAGCGCATGTTGCATATCCATCAACAAGACCATAAGAAAACGATGCTCATCAAATACGAAGATTTGTTGGAACAGCCCATAGCAATCACGCAAGGAATCTTCCAATTTATCGGATCGGCACAGCAGGAAGGGATCGACCAATATGCTCAACCCAAAGACTATCAATGGCAGTGGGGAAATGATGATGGAGGAGAAAAGATAAAAACGCTAAAAGTACAAAAACAACATAGTGATCAAAACGATACCGAGTTGCTCAACATTATTCAGCAATCGGAACAGGCGAGACAACTGAGGCAGCAATTGGCTTATGCCAATTGATCGAACTGCCTTCTGTGGGCAACCACAAACGAACTTACATTCATGACGAAAACAATGATTCAACTTCCACGAAAGATCTGGTTTCTCTGGCTACAGGGCTTTGATCAGATGCCCGAGCTGGTCAGCAAATGCTATCGCTCTTGGTGTAAGCATCACCCCGATTGGGAAGTCATTTTTCTGGATGAAAATAATGTAACACAATTCATCGATGTAAAATCCATCATTGAAGATCGTCCCAGTATCATTCATCGCGTTTCCCAATCCGAAATCATCCGCATCAATTTGCTCCGCAAATATGGTGGCGTCTGGGTAGATGCCACTTGTTTTTGTCAGCAAGCCCTAGATGACTGGTTATTTCCCTATCTCGAATCCGGTTTTTTTGCTTTCCATCGACCAGGAATCGATAGAATGTTGTCCAGTTGGTTTTTGGCGGCCCTTCCGGGAAATGACTTGGTGGAGATCTATAGTGAAACGGTCAACGAATTTTGGCCCAACAATCCTAAAGTAAAAATGTGGGTGGACCGGCCATTGGTCTATCAGTTCATCAAAAAAAGTAAATTGCACGGTTACCTCAAAAAGCGTCCGACGCTTTGGTACCATCCTATTTTCATTAAAGTATTGAAGGTAT
>JBCCSR010000502.1:0-4840 GCA_039199865.1 Bacteroidota bacterium | reverse complement strand
ATAAAATAGAACGCGTGGCCTCCGAGTACGTTAATACTTCTTTTTTCAAAACCGGAGAAGCCAAAATCGAGCTTCTGGAGGCAACCGATGAAAACAGCGCCATTGCCAAGTTTATTGAAAAACGCGGAGAGGGGCTTCACCATATTGCCTTTGAAGTGGCGGATATTCGCCAAGAAATGAAGCGCCTAGAATCCGAGGGTTTTCGACTGATCAACCAAGTCCCCAAACGGGGAGCCGATAATAAACTTGTTTGTTTTGTTCATCCTAAAAGTGCCAATGGCGTATTGGTAGAGCTTTGTCAGAGTATTGATCCAGTTTCAGATGCTGAAGCCTAGAGCAAATTTTGCTATTTATGGAATTCTACCATTACATCATTGCAATCCTCGGAGGGGCGCTCGCGGGAATCATCAATACCCTTGCGGGTAATGGCTCTGCCATTACTTTGACGATTCTCACCGAAGTTTTACAACTTCCCGGTAATTTGGCGAATGGAACCAACCGCGTAGGCATCATGACCCAAAGCCTAGCCAGCACTTATGTTTTTTATAAAAATGATAAGCTCAAAGTCTGGAACAGTTGGCCTTACATTGTGCTTACCGTCATCGGTGCCATTGCCGGAGTAATCGTAGCCACCATTGTGAGCAATGAACAGTTTAAAAGTGTTTTTACCTTTATGATGGTCGCCATGCTTTTTGTGGTACTGATCAAACCCAAAAGGTGGTTACAAAAGACCGTTCCCAATCCAAAAGTCAATTATTGGCTGGCCGTTCCCCTGTTTTTGGCAGTTGGGTTTTATGGTGGCTTTATACAAATGGGGATGGGCATCATTTTTTTGGCGGCGATGGTGATGGGGGCTCGATATAGCATTACCGATTCTAATGCCGTAAAAATATTGGTCGTCGCCATTTATACCGTATTTGTCATTGGTATTTTCCATTGGAAGGGGCTGATCGACTGGAAAGCGGGAAGTGTCTTGGCAATTGGTCAAACCGCAGGAGGTTGGTTAGCCGCCAATTTTGCTACGAAGTACGAAAAAGCAGATATCTGGGCCTATCGTTTACTAGTCGCGATTGTTATCTTAGCCATTGCGAAATTGTTTGGGCTCTTTGAGTTATTTTCTTAGCAAGCAATTCCTTCTCCTTTAGATTCAATTAATCGACTAGTAATCACCGATAAAAATATTACATAAATAAAATTTCAAAAAAACTACTGCCAAATTTATGGAATTTGTAGAGGTACTGCGTCTAAGTAAGGTAGAACGTTCAAAATTAACATCACTGTACCGATGAAGGCTGATACAGGGCGGCCGGAGGTATGTTCAGGCTAGAATTTTGCGCCGAGGAATTCGGTGGCGGTGGCGGATGTGGGTGGGAACCCACCCTGCCAAAAAGCCCACCCATTTTTAAAATATATCACTAAAAAATATTTATTGACCATTTCTGAGCGATCCAACATATCAACAAATACCAAAACTTTACAACAATACAACGAGGCCTTTCAAAAAGAGCTAGAGCGACTCAATGAAGGACAACAGAAAGCGGTACAGCAAATCGAAGGCCCCGTACTCGTTATTGCAGGTCCAGGAACGGGTAAAACCCATATGCTGACCGCCAGAATCGGTAAGATTTTACTTGAAACAGATGCCCAGGCCAATAATATTCTGTGCCTGACCTTTACCGAAGCTGGAGTACATGCCATGCGCCAGCGGTTACTCGAATTTATCGGTCCAGAAGCACATCGAGTCCACATCTACACCTTCCACTCTTTTTGCAATAACATCATTCAAGATAATCTCGAACGCTTTGGCAGACATGAATTGGAGCCCCTCAATGAGCTAGAGCGAGTCGAACTGATCCGGCGCTTAATTGACGAACTCCCCCCCGATCACCGCCTCAAAATGCGCAGTAGTGATCTTTATTTTTACGAAAGACACCTCTACGATTTATTCAAAAGAATGAAAGCCGAGGATTGGTCTGTAGCCTATATTCAACAAAAGATCAAAACTTACCTCGAAGATCTCCCCAACAGGAAGGAATACATTTATCAGAAACAACATCAAGAAAATAAGAAGGGAGATTTGAAGCAATGGAAATACGATGAGGCCAAAGAAAAAATGGATCGCCTGAGTGTTGCTGCTAAATTATTTCCACGTTACTTACGTCTGATGAACATAGCTCGCCGCTACGACTTTGATGACATGATCCTGTGGGTTTTACGAGCTTTTGAGGAACATGAGGCTTTACTGCGTACTTACCAGGAACGCTATCTTTATTTTTTGGTGGATGAATATCAAGATACCAACGGTGCCCAAAACAATATTTTACAAAAGCTAATTGCTTACTGGAACAATCCCAATATTTTTATTGTCGGTGATGATGATCAATCGATTTATGAATTTCAGGGGGCACGCCTAAAAAACTTAACCGATTTTTATCACGACTATCAAAAGGACCTGACTCTAGTTTTGTTGAAAGACAATTATCGATCTTCTCAACATATTCTCGATAGCTCCCGTTTTGTCATCGACCACAATCAAAACCGAATTGTCAGTACTTTGGAGGGGGTAGAAAAAGTATTGAATGCACAAAACCAAGCATTTGCCCAATCCAATGTTTTACCCCACATTGTTGAGTACGAAAATCGAGCTCAAGAAGAAGCAGATCTGGTGCATCAAATTGAACAACTTCAGAAAGAGGGCTTTCCTCTGGAAGAAACTGCCATCATTTACGCTCGACACCGTCAAGTCCGCAATATCATCAATCTGCTAGAGAAAAAAGGCATTCCTTACAATACCAAACGACAGGTGAACATTCTGGACCTTCCGGAAATGTTGAACCTGAGAATGTTACTAGAATACATCAATGCCGAACACCTACAACCTTACAGTGGCGAGCATCTGCTGTTTAAAATCATGCACATCGATTTTCTGGGGATTTCTGTGATGGATTTGGCCAAAATGAGTTTCCACCTCGCCCGTCGAGAAGAAAACATCAGATGGCGCGATCTGATCAATCGACCCAAAATACTCCAGCACCTTCGATTGGACCGTGAAGAAGCCATTCTGCGCTTTGCACAGTTGATCAATCACTTGTTGAGAGACTACCAAAATTTCACCCTGCCCCAGCTCATTGAACGCATTTTCAACCACAGTGGTTTGCTTCAGCATCTGTTGCAAAAAGAAGATCGAAACTGGCAATTGCAGGTCATCAATACTTTTTTCAACTTCGTACAAAAAGAAACCGACAAACAACCGCGGCTCGATCTAAAGAAGCTACTGGAGATTTTTGCCAATATGGATGCCAACCGACTTTCCATTGGTCTACAAAAAATCATTCACGCCAAGAATGGAGTGAATTTGGTAACTGCACATAGCTCAAAGGGCTTAGAATTTCAACGGGTTTTCCTGATTGATACTGTCAAAGATCAGTGGGAGCCCGCCAAGGGCATTAATTCCAGAAGATTTGCTTTGCCGGACACCCTTACCCTGTCTGGAGAAGAGGACGCGATGGAAGCGAGAAGACGCCTTTTCTACGTAGCCATGACACGTGCCAAGGAGGTCCTACACATTTCCTACAGCAAAAAGGACAAAGCAGGTAAAAGTTTACAGCGAGCACTTTATGTTGACGAATTACTCACTGCGACGCAACGCCAACCTTTAGAAAAAAAGATAGCCGAAGCAACTTTATTTGATGCGCAACTCCTTCTACTTACCGCCTTAGAAAAGCCTAAGATTCCCCCAGAAAACAAAGCAACAATTGATGCCCTGCTTGAAGGTTTTGCCCTGAGCATTACCAGCTTGAATCGTTTTTTACGCTGTCCACTCAGCTTTTATTATCAAAATGTATTGCACTTGCCTTCCGTGCAAAGCGAGGCAGCCTCTTACGGCATCGCCGCTCATTTTGCCTTGAGCAAACTTTTCGAGCGCAAAAAGGGAGCAAAGGACAAACAGTATCCCTCGCAGGAGGAATTCATCCAATTTTTTAAGGATGAAATGTATCGCCAAAGCGGCCGATTCACCCCAAAAGAATTTGATCGTCGAATGGAAATTGGTTTGCGTCAGCTCCCTCAGTATTACCAACAAAATCAGCATACTTGGCCAGAAAATGCACTGGTCGAGCACAATATTCGAAATATTGAAATTGATGGGGCTCCGGTTGTTGGGACCATTGATCGAATTGACTTTCCCCAAAAAGGCAATAAAGTGCACATCGTCGATTATAAAACGGGAAGGCAGGAAAGACAAAAATTTCGCAAACTAAGTGAAAAAAATCCCTACGGAGGCATTTATCGCCGACAACTCATTTTCTACAAATTGCTTTACGAAGGCCTACAAAGTGAGTTTAAAGTCAACTCCGCGGAGATTGCTTATTTAGATCCAGATGCTAACGGCCATTTTCCTAGAAAGGCCATTAAATACGAAGCCTCGGAGGTGGCACAGGTTCGCAAAATTGTCAAGGAAAGCTACACCAAAATCAAAAACCACGAATTCTACGAAGGCTGTGGAGAAAAAAATTGTCCCTGGTGCAATTTTGTCAAGCACAACATCATGGTGGATAGCTTTGCAGATCGAGAGGGAGAAGATTTAGATGACTAATCGCTCCCATTTCCCATTTCACCCAGTACGGTTTCCCTCTTTTACATGCATTATTAAAATTTGGATAGTAATTGCATACTCTCCAGCTCTAGCCTTGTCATGCGGCCCTTGGTTAATTTGTTTGCAAATCAAACAGGGGACACATGACAATGCTACTCTAACTCTCCTCGTTGACATATACTGTGTTATTTTATGTTTTATCGGATCAATGGTTGGTTTCTACAAAGTTGATGAACGATACTTTGT
>JBCCSR010000501.1:0-4848 GCA_039199865.1 Bacteroidota bacterium | reverse complement strand
GGGGAATACTTTCAAAAGAAAACAACCAGGACATGGCCATCGATGTACAAATTAAAAACATCACGACGGCTGTCGTTTTAGCACTGTTGAGAAAAATACGGGGAAGATTTTTCACAGCAATGGTTTTGTAACTAAAGCCCAAAATCAGTGCATACAACACGGCTACAGCTGCTGCCTCTGTGGCGGTAAAAATGCCCTTGACAATTCCACCGACAATAATCACCAGCATCAGTAGACTCAAGATGGCCTTTCTAAAATCTCCCCAAAGCTGCTGGAGTTGCACCCGGTCTCCTCGCTTGATCTTGCGTTGTTTGGCGAGAATCGCTGCCACCATCATCAAAGCCAAACCCACCAAGATGCCAGGAAGATATCCCGCCACAAAAAGCGCCGCTACCGAGGCGGCTCCACCACTGGCTAAAGCATAAACGATCAATACATTGCTAGGGGGAATAAGCAAGCCAGTCGTTGAGGCAGGGATATTGATGGCGGCACTAAAGGGTCGGGCGTATCCCTCTTTCTCCATTCGATCCGTCATCACGCTGCCGATGGCAGAGGCTGCGGCTACTGCTGAACCCGAGATAGCACCAAATAACATAGCCGCCAATATATTGACGTAGCCCAAGCCACCGGGCAAACTCCCTACCATACTTTTGGCAAAATTAATCAGACGATTGGCAATGCCTCCTTGATTCATCAGTTCGCCAGCCAGAACAAAAAAAGGAATGGCCAGCAAGGCGAAACTATCAATGCCGGTAGTCATTCTTTGTGCTACCGTAGTGATCCCTGGCAATGCTGCGATGTTGAGCAAAATCGTCATCGCCGTAGAAATACCGATACTGTAAGCAACGGGAATGCCGTAGGCTAGCAGGGCAAAAAAACTGAGAAACAAAACGATGATACTGATCAATTCAATAGACATAAAATTAGTTTTCTTTGAGCGCCGTTGACTCGTTGGCATGCAGAATGTGATAGACCGAATAGAACATAATGAGCAGGCCACTAAAGGGAACAATGGCATAAATGTAGCCTAAAGAAATATTCATAGCCGGTGAAACCTGCCCGAGATAAAGGGTGGTGTAGGTCAAATTTCCTCCACCAATCACCATCACGACCAGTGCAAAAAGAAACATGCTTCCTTCAATGATTTTGATGCGTTGCACTCTTTTTTCCAAGGTCAATTTTTGCAACAAAAAATCCATGGACAAATGTGCTTGCTGTCCATTCAGATAGGCCGCTCCCAAAATCGACAACCAGATTAAAGCGAAGCGGGCCAACTCTTCGGTGAAAGAAAAAGACTGATTCAATACGTAGCGGCTAAACACTTGCCACAGCACGTCTAGAACCAAGAGTCCAAAAATGAAAATCAACAGACTTTCGATCATTCGATTGATGGCATTAAAAATTTGTTCCATTTCACCGATATTAATGTGCTTGAATTTGTTGAACGATTTTCTTCATTTTTGGATCTTTCGCAAAGTCATCTAACACTGCTTTTGTTTTTACGGCAAATAAACTTTTGTCGGGATAAAATACTTCTACCTTTGCGGCCTTGAGTTTGCGCATACAAGCCTCCACATTTTTTCTCCAAAACTCTTTTTGGGATTGAGCGGAAAGCTCAGCGGCCTGTTTCATCCAGTTCTGCTCCTCAGTGGTAAGGGTATTCCAGTATTGAGTTCCGATGACCAATACATCCGGGATGGAACTGTGCTGATCCAGTGTATAGTATTTGCAAACTTCATAATGGCCAGAAGTAATAAAAGAAGGTGGATTATTTTCCGCTCCGTCTACTACTCCCTGTTGTAAGGCTGTATACAATTCGCCATAAGCCATCGGGGTGGCCGAGCCGCCCATCGCATTGACCATGTCAACAGACATTTGATGATTCATCACTCTAATTTTCAAACCTGCCAAATCCTCTGGTGTTTTGATGGGTTTATTTTTGGTATAAAAACTTCGACTTCCTGCATCGTAAAAACATAATCCCCTTAATAGATACTCACTGCCCGCTTCCAGAATGGCGGCTCCGATATCTCCTTCCAACACCTTAAAGAGATGAGCTTTGTCCCGAAACAAATAAGGAACGCCCATGACTTTGTACTCCGGAGCGAAATTGGCCATCGCCGCAGCACTGACTTTAGTCATGGCAATGCTACCAATTTGTAACAATTCCAAGACTTCTCTTTCTGTTCCCAATTGTGCATCCGGAAAAATTTTAACTCTAAGTTTTCCACTAGAACGATTGGCCACTTCTGTAGCAAATACTTCCATTCCCTGGTGAACAGGATGGGTGACGGGTAAGGTATGAGCGAGATAAACTACTTTTTGATCCAACAAACGTTTGCACGAATTCGCCGTGAACAAAAAACCAGTCAGCAATAGGGAAAGGGCTAGGTTTCTCATGGTGTACAATTAAAAATCAAAGTAACTTTTGGCATTTCGGTAACAAATGTTTTCAACCATCTCCCCTAGCCAATCCAGGTCGTTGGGCAATTCGCCGTTGATGACATCTTGTCCGAGTAAATTGCAAAGTATCCTACGAAAATATTCGTGGCGAGGAAAGGACAGGAAGCTCCGGCTATCCGTCAACATTCCAATGAATCGACTCAGCAATCCCATATTAGAGAGGGCATTGATCTGTTTTTCCATTCCATCTTTTTGGTCTAAAAACCACCACGCAGCTCCCCATTGAATTTTTCCAGCCGTTTTTCCATCGTTAAAATTTCCCGCCATGGTTGCAAAGACTTCGTTGTCTTTTGGGTTGAGGTTATAGAGGATGGTTGGGGTTAATTTTTCCTTGGCATCTAAATGATTGAGAAAAGCCGATAAGCCCCGTGCTTGCTCAAAATCACCAATGCTATCGCAGCCGACATCAGTTCCTACTCGGTTGAGCAAGCGTTGATTGTTATTGCGAAGTGGGCCAAGATGCAATTGCATGACCCAGGATTTTTCATGATAAAGTTCCCCCAATTGATGTAAGACTGCCATTTGAAACATGGCCGCTTCTCGGGGAGTGATGGCTTTTCTCTGCTTTGCCTTCCGTAAAATACCATCCAATTGATCTGCCACTATTTTGATGTCGTACAATTGAGACAAGCCATGATCTGCCAATTGACAACCCAAAGCATCAAAATATTCAATCCGCTTGGCAAGACCTACGATCAATGCATCGAAGGAAGGAATCTCTTCCTGTAGAATGATTTCCAATTGCTCTAAATATACCACGAAATCAGGCTGATTGACCATCAACAGTTTATCGGGTCGGAAAGTGGGAAGCATTTTTATTTCCATCCCTTCATTCATTGCTTTCCGATGGTGTACTAGGCTATCGGTAGGGTGGTCGGTCGTACAAATGACTTCCACTTTCATTTTCTTCAGCAAGCCCTGCGCACTGTATGCTGATGTTTGTAATAATTCGTTGCCATCTCGATAAATCGCTTCTGCCGAATTCGCGTTCAACAAGGTATCAATACCAAAATAGCGTTGTAACTCCAGGTGGGTCCAGTGGTACAATGGATTTCTCATGGTGTAGGGCACCGTTGTGGCCCATTTCAAAAATTTAGCTTGATCGGAGGCATCACCGGTAATGTATTGTTCGGCAATGCCATTGGCACGCATTGCCCGCCATTTATAATGGTCACCTTTAAGCCAAACTTCCGTAAGGGAGCCATAAGTTTTGTCATTGGCTATCTCCTCTGGTGGCAAATGATTGTGATAATCGATAATGGGTAAATCCTTGGCATGATCGTGATAAAGCCGTTGAGCCACTACGTTTTGCAACAAAAAATTTTCTCCTAAAAAATTGTAATTATCCGTCATAACATTGCTAATTGTCAGTGGCTTTCAAGATACCGTATTCCAATCCCCTCAATTCGGCTAAGCCTCTCAACCTACCAATGGCAGAATAACCAGGATTCGTTTGCTTCTCCAAATCATCTAGCATTTTGTGTCCGTGATCTGGTCTCATCGGAATACTCACATTTTGCTTTCCGGCTGCTTGTAATAAGTTTTTCATCACCGCAAACATATCGACATCTCCATCCAGATGGTCCGCTTCGTAAAAGTTGCCCTCATCGTCTCGTTTAGTCGATCGCAAGTGAATAAAGTGAATGCGATCTCCAAATTTTTTGACCATCGCCGGTAAATCATTATCCGGTCTTACGCCAAAAGATCCAGTGCAAAAACACAAGCCATTGTTGGTTGATGGAACGGCCTCAAAAATAAAATCTACGTCTCTGGCGGTACTGAGTATTCTCGGTAAACCAAGTAAGGGGAAGGGTGGATCATCAGGATGAATGGCTAACTTCAGGCCCACCGCTTCGGCCACCGGAACAATCTGTTTTAAAAAATAAACCAAGTTATGGCGTAAAGCAGCTGCATCGATCCCACGATAAGTGTCCAATATCTTTTGAAAAGTAGCTAAGTCTAAAGCCCCCGCGGTAGTCCCACCTGGCAAACCGGCGATAATATTTTTCGTTAATTTTTCCTTCTCCTCCACGGACATGGTTCTATCTATTGCTGCTGCTTTTTCAATTTCCGCTGCTGTATATTCAGCTCTGGCATTGGGTCTTTTTAAGATAAAGAGGTCAAAAGCAGCAAAGGCAGCTTTCTCAAAAAACAAAGCCGTAGAACCATCGGACATTTTCTTTTCCAATGCTGTTCTGGACCAATCGAGGACGGGCATAAAGTTGTAAGTGACAATTTTCACCCCACACAAAGCTAGGTTACGAATACTTTGTTTATAGTTTTCAATGTATCTTTTGTAAAGACCCGTTTGCCGCTTGATGTCTTCGTGTATGGGAACACTTTCCACTACCGACCATTGCAAACCTGCGTTTTCAATCGTCTTTT
>JBCCSR010000500.1:0-4857 GCA_039199865.1 Bacteroidota bacterium | reverse complement strand
TTGAAATACCACGAAATTGCACCCATGCTGGGCTTGTCGGAAAGTGGGGTGAAAATGCGAATGATGAGAGCCATCAAAAAACTAAAAACCCATTATCTAAAATTAGAAAATAGATAATTGCCATGAATTTAGAAGCAACAATCATTGCCTATTTTGAAGGAAGCCTCGACGAGCTCGAAAGGGAGGTATTGCTGGCGAAAGTAAAAACGGAGGATGAAGCGCAGACTTTGTTTGAAGCATATCGGAGGCTGTATGAAGACTTGGCTGAAGAACCCCTGCGCTTTCCAAAGGAGGCCTTTGCCGTGAAGGCAAAAGCTCACTTGCTCCATTTGGAGAATGAGCGGTCAGACCAAAGTCGGATCAGGCCCATTCAGCTCTTTAAATACGCCGCGGCCATCGTTTTGCTGGTCAGCTTTGGCCTCCTGATCGGACTCAACGTGGCGAAAAACAATCAGTTGACCTATTTGAGTGACGAATTGTTGCTGGTCAAAATGGAAATGAAAACGCTATTGCAAAACAAATCCACCGCTCAACGCATCCGGGCAGTGAAACTAAGCAATGAGTTTCAGGAAGTGGACCTCGAAGTATTGAATGCTTTGATCCAAGCGATGAATACCGACGAAAGTGAAAATGTAAGAATCGCAGCAATTGACGCACTGGAAAGTTTTTCTCAGGAGGCCGTAGTTAAAAAAGCCTTTATCCAGGCCTTGAAAAATTCAAAAGACGATCTCATTAAAATCAAATTGATTCAGGTATTGGCCCATCAAAAGAACCGACAAGTCTTGCCTTTATTAGAGGAAATTCTTCGAGATAAAACGGCCTCTAAATATCTGAAATCTGCCGCTACGGAAGGAAAAGATGCGGTCATTAACCTTTAAAATTACCCAGTAAAAATTGTATCACATGATCAATGAAAGCTATTTTTGGATCCTTATTTTTATCCTCGTTTTTCCTTCCCTCAACTTGTGGAGCCAAGAGCAACGCTTGCCCTTTACCCAGGGAAAAGTCATCATCAACGGCGTAGGCAATTTGAATGTGGAGGGCTACGACGGGAATGAAGTCATCATCATGGAGATGCTTTACGAGTTGAATCGACCAGATTTGTCAGAAGGGCTGAAAAAAATGCATAGCAATAAATCGGACATCGAGGTCGAGATAACACATGAAATCAAAGGCGATGAGCTGGTGATTGAAGCGCACGGCAGGGCGGGAAGGTACCATCTCAAGATTCCTCGTCAGCTGGACGTTGCGGTCAAGAGCCATACTGGAAGTTATTATTATTACGATGGCCTCAAAAATCTCAATTTTAAAAATATTGATGGAGAAATTGAAGTCTTTGCGGACGGTTCGATTGATGTCAATATCGAAGGGGCAAAAGGATCGATGTCGATTGTCACTTATGGTAATATTACCGTTGATTTTGCTGCCTTGTCTCCAACTGGAGTTTACGCTTTCGATACCTATCTGGGGCATGTCAATGTAGCTCTGCCAAGGGCTACGGCCACCTCTTTGCAATTGCGTTCTAAAAAGGGAGACATCTATTCCGACCTGGCCATCCAAATGCTCCGACAAGATAAAAAGCGCAAAGAGATTCATGCCCAAACCAAGGGGGGAGGAGCTACCCTCATGATCAATGCGGAAGCCGGAGGAGACATTTACCTCCGAGCCAAGGATTGACGAGCCGACTACGCTTACTCGTATTTAACAAGATTTTTCCTTTACTGTAAAATTGACTTAGCCTGCCCATGCGCAGGACCTAAGCCTGGACTTTTATTTTTGAAAAACAAATTTATTCTTCATTCACAAAAAAATGAAAAAATGAAAACCTTTCTTATGCTTACTACCTTTTGCCTGTTTAGTGTTATTTCTATGACCATGCTCAAGCATGCGCCCAACTCAGCGGAGCTGCTACAAAATTATGCGCCAACACTTTTTCCCGAAGATACCACTCAGCTTTGGATGGGGGAGGGAGACCCATCTAGCGATACGGTTTTGTTGATCAATGAGGGTGGGCCCAAAGTTCATCTTGATTTCGAATACAATGGAAAAACCCCTTGGTCCTATTTGCCCAATTTTTTCAACTACTATCGCGCACATGTTCATCAAATTGGAACGTACAACAAAGAAATTTTCAACTTTAAAAAAACGTTTACCAGAGCGATGGCCGAATTGGAAGTGGACAACAATTCTGAAATTCTTTATCGTGCCTTTCGGTACTTTAAAGAAAGAGGGAAGACGGTCATCGTCATTGGCCATTCTTTTGGCGCCTTCACCATTCCGCACTGTATGATGACGCGCCCTTTAAAAGCGGACGGTTATCTGATCACCGGGGGACGAATAGACGACCACCTGGAGAGAAGCAGTTATTTTTTAAAAGGCTACAATTCGAGATTCGAGGAAGACGGCATCACCTTTTTTCCACCGGATACCACTCGAGCGCCCAACCCCAATCGAGGAGAGCGGTATTTCAAAATGTATCGGGTCAAGCAATTGCTCAAAGGTGTGATGGGGCAGCCTCGTTATTCGGAGGTGCTGGCCGATCACGACTTGTCCAAGATGATTTATTTTTACGCCAAGGAGGATCGAAACGTGGGACGACTAACGCCAGCGGAAATAGACTTCCTTCGTTCGAAAGGAGCAACCGTAGTAGCGACGGAGGGAGGACATTACGACATTTGGAAGCGTGCCGTCGATCAATTTGAAAAAGGAGCCGTGAAATTTTGAACCCACTCCTCCAAGTAAATCTCTATCCGATCATTATTGTTGGGTGCATAAAGTCTGTACCGGTGTTGGTCCACAAATGACTGTTCCGTACTTGGCTTGAAGTTCGGCATCCTACCCGCATTGTCAAGGTACCCTTGGTGGTAAAATGATTTTGGTTCAACAAAAAAGGAATTATTTTAATCCTAAAAAACGACATTTGAACCCGTGCAAAACAAAGAATGATTAACTTGATCTCAAAACGATTCTAGTGATGAAACAAAACACTCCATTATTTTTGACGCTCCTGTTTTTTTTGTTCCAGTCTTGTGGAGACGACCAGGCACCTTTGACTTTAGAAAAGGGAAGCATCGTCAACGAGGTACACCAAAACAATATTGGCAAAATTGCCTTTATGACCGACTGGGTTCCTCTAAAATCTTTTACCAATAATGATTTTAAAAAGGCCTTGTCCATTTCCGAAACTTCTGAGTTGGGATTTCGCATGTTTCTTGGACATACACTGACCTACTACCTCAGTGAATTGGCTCCTGATTTGTCGGTAAACGAGTTGTGCGATAAAGGCAATTTCCAATTGACTTTTTATGTCGATGAGAAGGAAATTTATCAGTACAATCTACAAACTGGAGCGGGTAGTTGTGATTACAAAAACTCCGCAACCGTCTACGGCATTCCCTTCAAAAACAAAAAGGAATTGGACCATTGGGGAATCTATTTGTGGACCAAATTTATGAAGTTGGGAGGAGGACAAGACGCCTTATCCTTGGGCAATCACGCGTTTAAGTTAGAGATTCGGCCTTACCTTGAACATCAAGGATTGAAAGTGGGCGACATCATTGCCCAGGGAGCGGTCGAACTGTCGGTCTATGAGGAAACGGTAGACGAAACTCTGATGGAAATTCAAGCGATTGCTCCTACCGATCGGTTTGAGATTGACGAAAGTCCTTATAACAAAGCCAAGATTAGACAATTGAATGCGAAAATAGCTCAACAGCATTTCAAAAAGGTTACCAGTATTGTCATCCTTAAAGATGGCAAATTGGTCCTAGAAGAATACTTCAACGGAGCGGACCGAACGACCTTACACGATACTCGCTCGGTAGGAAAATCTTTGACTTCATCGATCATGGGAATTGCCATTGAGGAAGGACATCTAAAAAGTGAAAATGCCATTTTAAAGGATTTTTATACTCTTGCCAATTACCAGCATCCCTCTCCCGAGAAGGAACAAGTGAGCCTCAAAAGTCTATTGACGATGAGCTCTGGTTTTGGTGGAACTGATATGGATCCCGACTCTCCGGGCCATGAGGACAAGATGTATCCCACCAATGATTGGGTAAAATTTGGCTTGGATCTTCCCATGGATCCCAATAAAGTGAGCGGAGAAAGCTGGGACTATTTTACCGCAGGGATTGTCCTCTTGGGAGAAGTGCTAGAAAGGACTTTGCCCAAGGGCCTTGAACAATACGCCGAGGAAAAGTTGTTTCGTCCCCTGGGCATCAAGGAGTACCAATGGAAATACACGCCTAAAAATACGCCCAATACCGCTGGTGGTTTTCAAATGAGTAGTCTCGACAATGCACGCTACGGTCAGCTTTATCTCGATCGGGGGAATTATCAAGGACGCAGCGTTCTCCCCGAAAAATGGGTGGCTTCCAGTCTTTCCAAGCAGGTGGTCATCTCGGAGGAAGAGGAGAGATACTATGGTTATCTCTTCTGGAATAGAAATTACAAGATCGACGACAAAACATACGAAATGTATTATGCATCCGGCAACGGAGGGAATAGGATTATGATCTTTAAAGACCTCGGTATCGTCATGGTGATCACTGCAAGGGCTTACGGAACTGCATACATGCATTTGCAAGCCGACGAGATCGTTGAAAAGTACCTTTTACCGGCGCTTTTATCGACTGCTGACTAGCCCCGTATTTTAAGTATGGCGGCTTTGGTGATCCTTATGACTGAACTTTTGAAATTCGACCCAAGACCATTGGTACGGGAATCCAATTTGCCTGGTCCAATGGCTGGCACGCAACGCCTTGGTCATGAGCCATGGATGGGGCCTTTGCTTCGTGGCTTTGAGTACGCAAGCAATTTGCCCTTGCCTTTTTGTAGGAGCTTGATTTGGAATGG
>JBCCSR010000499.1:0-4862 GCA_039199865.1 Bacteroidota bacterium | reverse complement strand
TGACAATGGCAATATCCGATTGCTACTGGTAGAAGACCACAAAATGAACCAGTTGGTAGCTCAATTTGTGCAGCAGTAGGTTCTCCGGTGTCTTTTTCTACGAGGTCTCCTTTTTCAAAGGCCAAGTCAAAGTTAAAACAAGATCCTTCACCAAATATACTTGAAACGCCAATTTTTCCATCTTGTTGTTCTACCAAGTTTTTCGCAATCGACAAACCCAAACCAGTTCCCTCGTATAAACGATCTTTTTGTCGAATTCTGGTGAATGTTTCAAAAATGGCTTCCAACTTGTCTGCGGGAATTCCAATTCCAGTATCGACTACATCGAAATGCAACTGGACTTTGTTTCCGTGCTCGGCAACGTTTTTGACATAGATCTTGACAAAACCAGAGTCTGTAAACTTAACAGCGTTTCCAACTAAGTTGTTCAAAATCTGGTTAAGTCTCAGCTTATCTCCATTAATGATTTTAGGGACATTATCATCGACATGCAATTCAAAAACCAAATCTTTTTCATTGGCTTTGTATTGCATCATATTGACCAAGTTAGACAATAGCTCGTGTAGGTTGAAGTTTTTATATTCAAACTTGATCTTCCCATTTTGTAGCGTCGAAATTTCCAGGATATCATTGATTACTCCCAGTAGAATCTCGGACGACTGCTTGATCGAGCTGATAAAATTGTGCTGCTCTTTGTTTAGAGGCGTTTGAATAACGAGGTTACTCATCCCCAAAATGGCATTCATCGGTGTCCGCATCTCGTGACTGACGCTCGCAATGAATTGCTCCTTCATGGCCGCAGACTGACGCGCCAAATCCCGTGCTTTTCGTAGTCGCTCTGCTTGCTTGTGTTCGGTAATGTCTCGGACAATACCATTGTATCCGCTAAAATCTGGCGTTTCCAGGCGATTGGCCGTGATCGAACAATATCGAATTTCTTTGTTTTTCTGCTCGATTTGGATTTCAAAATCCTTCACTGCATTTCCGGAACGAAGCTCTTCCAGAAATTTTTCTCGACTTTCTACGGGCAAAAAATGTTGGTGGATATCCAGTCCTTCAGTCTCCTCCTCGGTGTATCCCAACAACTCAAGCGTAGACTCATTGTAGTCGATAAACTGACCATCCAGAGTGGATATGTAGATCGCATCCTTTGATTTGGTAAAAATATCTTGATAGCGTTCCTGGCTCTTGATCATTTCCAGCTCCGCCATTTTACGCTCAGTCATATCCTGTAGGATGCCACTCAAGACGAGTTTGCTCTCGGTATTTTTATTGATCGCACATTGAATGTATACGTATCGACTCTTCCCGTTTTGACTCTTGATTTGGATGTCTTTCTTGACTTCCTTATTGGCCAGTGTCGCTTCGTGAATGGTACTAAAAACGTGAAATGGATGATTGGCATCTTCCAAATCCTCCGGTGAAACTTGGGTTTTGCGCGGCGTAAAGCCAAAAATTCGAAATACCTCATCCGAAGCCGAAAACAGTTTAGTGGCCGGATCATACTCCCAGTTGCCAATATTGGCGATGCGTTGGGTGACCTCCAATCTTTTCAGTACACTGTTCCGTTCGATGGAGTAACGCAATGATTTGGCCAGCAGATCGGCATCGAAAGCTCCTTTGATCAAAAAGTCTTGTGCCCCCGCTTTCACCGCATTGATCCCCAAACTTTTGTCTGAAAGTCCCGTCAATACAATGACGTTTTTATCGGGAAATTTTTCCAACAAGCGCTCCAAGGTTTCAAAGCCACGGCTATCGGGCAGCGTTAAATCCAGCAAGATGGCCGCAAAGTCATCCTCAGCCTCCAAAGCCGCAATTCCATCTGCCAAAGTTGTCTTATTGGTAATTTTACAATCGAGTAGGTCAGACTCGCCCAGCAACAGTTCCACTAGACGAGCATCTCCCGGATTGTCCTCAATCAGCAGGATTTTATTGTGCGTCTCGTAATTGGATATGTCCTTAAACATAGTCGCATTTTCATCTGAACTCGGCCCAAAGGCATTGTTGTTGTCCTCGTATAAATTGGTGTCCACGGAATAAATAGATTAATTCGAAGATAGAAGTGATTGCCTTCAAATGTAAGTGAAGCGTCAATCAGTTTAGCTACGAGGTAAAAAAACAAAAGTTGCGCCAATATCTTCGATTACAAAGAGGCAGAGGTAATCTGTCGGTTTTTTGTAGACGGTTTTGAAATCATTGACTTTTTCCATGTCCACCAACTTCTTGGCCGCAAACTCTTCTAGGGTAGAGATATGGACCAACCAGCCATCAGACAATTGGCCGGCCTTGATGAGTGGAATCCCCATACTGAGCGATTCTTGAGCCACAACAAAAATGGGGTAAGAAGACACTTCCTGCACCAATACAGTATCTACCGCTTCCCCCAACATTTTTTTGAATGGTTGAAGCAATTGCTCTACAGCTTCCAAGTTTTCGCGATGTTCGACCATAGTTGACTGCTTTGTGGGCTACAAAGATAGGCTTAAGTCTCTTTATTTTGCTGAATCAAGGCTTTTTTATGAAATTCCCCCTTCAATTGCAGCAAAGCGACGCTCTCAATGTGATGCGTATGCGGAAACATATCCACCGCACGAACCTTAAGTGTATCGTACTTTTCGCTCAATAAATTCAAATCTCGAGCTTGCGTAGCGGGATTACAACTTACATAAACCACCTTGGGAGCGGCTAAATCCAGTAGAATTTTTACCACCTTGGGATGCATTCCAGCCCGTGGAGGATCCGTAATCACGAGGTCAGGACGTCCATGTTTCTCAGCAAATTCATTGCTCAGAATATCCTTGACATCCCCTGCGTAAAAAACAGTATTATCGATTTCATTGTAGGCCATATTGATTTTGGCATCATCAATTGCCGCCGCAATTTCCTCAACGCCGACAACTTGTTTGACCCTTTGAGCGATGTAGAGGGCAATGCTCCCAATTCCAGTGTATAAATCGTAAACATTTTCCGTTCCATCGAACTCCGCAAAATCACAGACGACATCGAAAAGGCGAATGGCCTGTCGGGTGTTGGTTTGGAAAAAGGATTTTGGACCAATCTTATAGCGTACTTCTCCCAAGGTCTCTTCTACATAGGCTTTTCCATGATGCAAATGAATGTCCAAGTCTAAAATGAAATCATTGACCTTGGGATTGATACAGTAATGGAGAGAAGTGATGGAAGGTACGCGACGGAGCAACTCGTCTAGATAAGCTTTGCGTTTTTCGGCTTCATCACGATAAAAAACAACGATCACCATGACTTCTCCGACGGCCATCACTCGGATGACAATGTTGCGCAAATCTCCGGTATTTTTGCGAATATCAAAAAATTCTAGACCTTGTTCAATACCGATGGCCCGGGCCGCATTGCGAATAGCGTTAGAAGGATCTTCCTCCAAATGACATTTTTGAATGTCCACAATTTTGTCAAAGGCCCGAGGGCGATGAAAACCCAAAACATCGGCTTGATTGGAGGCTCCAGCAGCAATTTCCTCGTTGGTCAACCAACGCTTGTCAGAAAAAGTGAATTCCAATTTGTTGCGATAAAAAGTTGTTCGCTCTGAAGGTAAAATGGGAAGAAAGGCTTCGGGCTTGACCTTTCCAATGCGATGCACTGCATCAAAGACCACTTGTTCTTTGTGCTTCAACTGAGTCGCATAATCGAGATTTTGATATTTACAGCCACCACAAATGCCAAAGTATTCACAAAAAGCGTCAATACGATCTGGCGAATACTCATGAAAGATCTTGGGGAAGCCTTGTAGATAACCCGATCTCTTTTTGGTCACCACGACATCGACCAGGTCTCCCGGCACCGTATTTTCTACGAAACAGACCCTTCCTTCTTCATCTCTTCCAACGGATCGTCCCTTATCAGCAAAACCCGTTAAACGAACATTTTTTATGATTTTCTTTTTTCTAGCCATTGGCCCCTTTCTTTTTTGGCTGCGCAAATTTAAATAATTCTTATCTATCGCATTGCAATTTGAGTGCATAGATGTTTTCAATACGATCAAAAGAGCTCTTCAGAGGGTGAAGACCTTTGCCTCATAATCCATTAACGGGTCAATACGATATAATCTCTGATGAGGGTTTTAAAAAAGGCAATCGGATCACGAGGCTTTTCCTGGATGTCCAATAAATCCATGATTTTTGCCAATAACTGTTGAAGCGCTTCTTCGTGGGCTCGGTTGCGGTAACGAGAATACCGAGAAATAATGTTTTTGACTAACAACATGTCTTCTTCACTCAATCTCCTCACCTCTGGATAGGTGGGCGTGTAATCATCCAAAGAATGGATCTTAAGAATATCATCCAATCGAAAACGCAAGTTGAACTTGATGCGAATGACCGTCGTATTGGCAGTCATGTCTCCCAGTCGCTGACTTTTGATGGACGAACTGATCAGCAGGGCCGCCAGAACGCCAAAGGAAAAGACGGTATCTACGATATGAAAAACTGCTCTCAACAAGTAATCGCTCAAGCCCGGTTCTTGCCCATCCAAACGAACGACCTTCAAGCCCATCGCTCTTTTGCCCCAAGATTGGCCGTCGGCCAGAATTTCGGATAGCAACTGATAAAAAATAAAACAGGCAATGGGGAATAAAATCAAAAGCACATAGGCCAACATCGACGATTCGACCAACATTTCCTCCCAAAGCGTCACCGTCGATAGGAACACAATCAAATAGAAAGCCATCACGATCATAAAATCGATGAAGAAGGCAAAAAACCGTTCTCGAAGACTGGCCAGTTCGTATTCAATCGTCACATTTTGGGTAGTCGTAATATCAATGGTACGCATATCGAGGGATTGACTTGTTTTTGTACAATTTTTTTAATAAAATGTGGGCTTTCGTG
>JBCCSR010000498.1:0-4862 GCA_039199865.1 Bacteroidota bacterium | reverse complement strand
CAAAGCCAACTCCAAGTCTTCTACCAAATCATCCACGTCTTCAACGCCAATACTCAATCGAATCAAAGAATCTGTCAAACCAACTTTCAATCGCTCCTTCTTCGGAATCGATGCATGCGTCATGCTAGCAGGATGACCAATCAGCGACTCTACTCCTCCCAAAGATTCGGCCAGGGAAAACAACTTGGTCGTACTCAATACTTTCCGGGCGACGTCATAACTGTCCTCGATAAAATCAAAAGAGACCATTGCACCGAAATTGCGCATTTGCTTACGTGCAATTTCATGATTGGGATGATGCTTGAAACCTGGATAGTAGACTTTTCCCACTTTGGGATGTTTATCGAGAAAGCGCGCAATCTTTCGAGCACTTTTACAAGACTGCTCCACGCGCAGATGCAAAGTCTTGATCCCTCGAAGGGTCAGAAAGCAATCTTGCGGACCGGGAATAGCACCAGCAGCATTTTGAATAAAATGTAATCTTTCACTCAAATCCGGATCATTAACGACGACTGCCCCCATCACTACATCGGAATGACCACCAATAAATTTGGTCACCGAGTGCAATACCAAATCCGCTCCGAGATCCAAGGGATTTTGCAAGTAGGGAGAAGCGAAGGTATTGTCCACGCAAACCAACGTTTTGTGCTTTTTGGCAATCTTACAAAGTTTGCGAATGTCTACGATATTGAGCATCGGATTGGTAGGCGTTTCAATCCAAATCAAACGAGTATTTTTATTGATTTTCTGCTCGACCTCTTCGGCTACTTCCATATTGACAAAATGGCCTTTAATGCCAAAACCTTCCCATATTTTTGTAATGAGCCGATAGGAACCGCCGTACAAATCGTTGCAAGACACAATTTCATCACCAGGTTTCAACAACTTCATTATCGCATCCATAGCCGCTAAGCCACTGGAAAAGCAGATAGCATCCGTACCGTTCTCCAAAGCAGCGAGGTTTTTCTCCAAAACCGATCGGGTTGGATTTTGCGTACGGGCATATTCGTAGCCGTGATGCTTTCCAGGTTCACTCTGAACATAGGTGGAAGTTTGAAAAATGGGAGTCATAATGGCTCCAGTGCTTGGATCTGGATCGATCCCGGCGTGAATAACTTTAGTACCAAATTTCATGATTTAACTTGATCTATTGGTTTTATGATAAAATTACTTGTCTGTGAGGGGAAAGAGCATCAATGAATGATATACCTTTTTGTCTATGCAAATTGCGCTCCTATTTTACATTTTTTCAAATCTACCGCAATTGTGGACTAAAACAAAAAATACTTTTGCCGCTTTCCGCTTGGCAAAAGTAGAACTTTAAGTGAAGGAAAAAAAGACTTCTTTCTGAATTTTAAAATCCAGTATGCTTACGGACAGTGCACGACCAAAATAGTTTCCCTTCCAGGCCTTCATTTGATCACATGATTGGAGATTTCTGACTCCTTGACCATCAACAAGTCGAGGTCTTTTGGAAGGTACAATCTCGACAAATAACCAATGAATGCGACCCAGTACGCTGGATAAACGAAGTCAAACAAATAATCATCAAGCCACTAGCCCGAGTCCTGGTAGATCGGTTGAGCCATAAAAAGGGAATAGACAAATCGTATAGCGGCCCCGAATAACTGAATAAATAGCCGTCCAGTCCTGTATCACAATGGGATCAACCGTCCCCAATCCAAAATCGCTAGACTTGGCTCAATCTTCTCATCAGAGATCGAAAGAGGACCGACTTATCTGGCCACTTTCGGCTTTGGCACCCTGATTGGATGCCAGCAAAAAAGGCCAACCTGGGAAATCCGGGTTCGCCTTTTTGTTGCTGATTACTCGCTGTATTGGAAACTCAAAAAACGAGTACATCTTACAACTTACAGTGAGAAGAACTGTTTGAATGAAATCATCCAGACAGCACAAAACAAAAGTATCGATTTGTATTTTATTGTCTTTAGTTCAAAGAAGCGTTCAAGTCTTTTCCGGGCTTGAATTTGACGACATTCCGCTTTGGAATCGTAATGCTTTCCCCTGTTCTTGGATTTCTACCCATGCGTTCATCGCGGGTACTCATGGTAAAAGTTCCGAAGCCAACTAAGGATACTTTTTCTCCATCTTTCAAGGTGTTTCCGATGCAGTTGATTACACAGTTAACTGCTTCTGTGGCCTGGACTTTGGTCAGGTTAGCATCTTCTGCCAATTTGTTGATTAATTCTCCTTTATTCATTTTTAAAAATTTTAATTAGAAAAGTTTGGCAATATTTATGCGCTGAATCCGATAAAATCAAAGACTTCCTCGAAATCAACATACATCTTCTACGATTTATTCGTAATTTGTTACATCAGATAATAAATATATTTAATATTTAAAACTGAAAAATCGATTTTATCGGTCATCCGATTGCCTCCCATCGCTTTAGAAAGACTTAAAAAAACGTCTAATGAAAAGATTATTAAATTTATTTTTACTCTCTTTTTTACTGGTATTTCTGGGGACTTCTTACAGCTCCTGTAGCAAAAAAACGGGCTGCCCGATGAACGAATACACGAAAAAGAATAAAAAATTGAGTAACAAGCGAGGCAAGACCAACCTGTTTCCCAAAAACATGCGGAAAAAGCGAAAAGGTTAATATCGATCCCTTGAGCTGACTTCACTTCAATACTAGGTACGAGATCGAGGATCTAGAGCGTCCGTCAACCCCTCACCAAGCAAGTTAAAAACGGTAACGGTAATAAAAATGGCCAGTCCTGGGAAGACTGCCAACCACCAGGCTTGAGGGTTGGTTCGAGCTACATTTAGCAATTGCCCCCAAGTCACTTCAGTCACTGGAATACCAATCCCCAAAAATGAAATCGATGCTTCTGCTAAAATGGCTCCAGCAATGCCAAAAGCGATGGTAATCAAAACCGGGCTCAAAGCATTGGGGATGGCATGCCGCAGTACAATTCTCCACTCGCTAAAGCCCAAAGCTCTCCCTGCTTCCACGAACTCCAAGCTCCGCACCCGCAATAATTCCGATCGGACAAAGCGAGCAATGTTGGTCCAACTGACCAAACCGATGATTAGCATGACGTTAAAAATCGAATTGCTCTCAATGATGGCTAATACTGCCAACAAGATGAATAAAGTAGGAATGGACTGAAAAATCTCAATCAGACGCATGACCAAAATATCCGCTGGAAAAGCCAGCTGTTTCCTGAAAAAGGGAATGAATTTTAATAGACTGCTCAACAACTGGAACGATAAAAAGACCAATAAAAACCAGGCCATGCTTTTGAAAATTTCGACAGAAAAATCTCCTTCCATCAACCAATAACTACGGGCCATAAAAGCATAGAATAAGGCAAAAAGAAAAGCGGGAATGAGTAAAATCATACGCCCTCTGGACATACGCAATTGTTCGTCACCAAAATAGCCAGCAAAGCCTCCCAATAAAATACCGAGAAAAGCCGCTACAGACATGGCAATGATGCCTACCATCATTGCGACCCGAGTTCCATGAATCATTCCAGATAATATATCCCTCCCCAGTAGATCTGTTCCCATCCAGTGCCAATAGCGCTTGCTGGCCACTTCTTGTGGACCAAATGGACTTTTAAAACTCGAATTTTTTCGGTCCTGAGTCAATGGCGAATAGGGAATCAAAGGAAACCAGGCGGTTTCATAATCGTGATCAGACCAGTCTTTCTGTAAAAATTGTACCTCCCAGGTGGACCATCCCCAATCGACGGCGTAAGATTTGAAAATCGGATAATGCGTTTGCCCATCAATTTGACAGTAGAAAGGTTTTTCATTGGCAATAAAATCACCAAACAGAGCAATAAAAACAATGACATACAAAATGCGAAGTGACCAAACTGCCAAGCGATTTTTGGCAAATTGTCGCCGAACAATGGCCCAATAAGATTGTCGCTCAACATTGGATTCCATCTTATTGAGCAGCTGTTCCGTTTTGCGCTTACCTGGAAACATCTTGATGGAATTTTACCCGAGGATCCACCAGTGCAAACAGTACGTCTGCAAGCAGATTCCCCAACATTGTCAAAATAGCAATCAACATTAACACCGTAATCACGATAGGCCAGTCACTGGTAAAGATGGAATTGAGCAACAGTCGGCCCATTCCAGGAATGTTGAAAATGACTTCTACGATGACCGAACCGGTGAGCGTTGCAGGTAAGACCAGAGAAAAAATGGTGATCAATGGAAACAGCGAATTGCGAAAAGCATGACGCCAAATCACCCTATTTTCTGAAAGCCCTTTTGCACGTGCAGTCCGGACATAATCTTGCCGAATGACGGTTAGCATCCCTCCCCTCACTTGCCGAGAAATAAAGGCAATACTCCCATAAGTAATACAAAAAACAGGCAGTATTAGATGCCCGCCTCGTTCCCAAAAGCGTTCCCAAAAAGAAGCATCTGACGCCACCGTCCCCAAGCCAATGGATGAAAACCATTGCATACCATATTGAGAAGTTGTAAAAAAGACAACCAACATTGTTGCCATCCAAAAAGTAGGCACCGAATAGAGAAAGAAGAATAATAAAGAACTAAATCGATCGAAAAATTGCCCTTGATACTTGGCAGCAAGCACACCAATTGGAATGGACAACAGGAAAGTAAAAAAGATGGAAAAAATATTGATGATAAATGTCCATTCCGCAGCCGTCTTTATCTTTTGCGTTACGGGCTGCCCGTTGAAATAAGAGACGCCAAACTCTCCTCTGATAAAATCAGTCAACCAATTGTGATACTGATTATCAAAGCCGTTCCAACGAATAACGGGTGTATACAATTGAGCTCGATCGGGCATTGAAATAACCCGATCATAATCCGCTAGTAACTGTTCCATTTTAGAATATGTATT
>JBCCSR010000497.1:0-4862 GCA_039199865.1 Bacteroidota bacterium | reverse complement strand
TGAATTTTTTCAACATTAAAGAGAATAAGGGAAGAAAACTATTTTATCCAAAAGTTAATCCCTTAGAAAAAGGTTACTTTTACGATGACCATCCTACCCTTCCCTCGCCGCTTATACCACAGCGATTTGGCCAGTCGATTGCACTATTTCCCAATCACAATTTTACCTATTTTCATCAATGAGGCACCAATCACCTTGTAAAGGTAGGAAGAGGGAGCCAGGGAAGAAAGAGCAATTTCCCCTCTCGAATTATTCAGTATTTACTCCCAGACAATCTGCCTGTTTAGGTGGTAAATTTCAAGTCGCCAAGACTCGTTCAAATCCGGATTGTAAAACAATGGAAGGGGATGGATCGTCGGGTTGGGTGAATCTTTTCAGGAAATGGTATTTCTGAAAAAGACATAAACGTCTCGAAATCAAATAGATAAATTTTAGATGTCGATCTAAAATTTAATGGGAAGATCTTAAATCAGCCTATTTCCTCCCTCAAATAACTGAAATAGATGACGCAGAAAAGAACGCACTGTTCAAAACGGAGAGGCAACAATTAATCTAGCGCTCTAACGATCAGCGATCAAACTGTTTTGGCAAGTCACACAACGTTTTTTACCACTCTTTTCAAAATAAACATCCAAGCGCCCCAGCACAATACCCGCCCAGCCGGCCTGACTGATTAACACTTCTTTTCCATTTTTATTTTTCGCAGAAGTAGGAGCATCTAAAAAGGTATGGGTATGCCCCCCCAAGATCAGATCAATATCACGGCTTTCCCGGGCAATGACCTGATCGGAGACGATGTCCTTTTGATATTGGTAGCCCAGGTGAGAGAGGCAAATAACGTAATGGCATTTTTCCTCGTTTCTTAGATAGCGAGCCATTTCATTTGCCTTTTTAATGGGATTAAGGTAAAGGGTGTTTTTGTACAAATTTTCTGGGACCAAGCCCTTCAGTTTGATCCCCAAACCAAACACTCCCACCTTAATCATCCCCTTTTGGAAAACTTGATACGCTTTGGTTTTACCATTCATCAAAGTATCCGAAAAATCGTAATTACTGATCACAAAGGGAAAGTTGGCATGTGGCAGTTGACGGTGAAGGCCTTCAATCCCAGCATCAAAATCGTGATTGCCGATAGTAGCTGCGTCGTACTTCATTTCAGACATCAGTTTGAATTCCAATTCTCCTCCAAAAAAATTGAAGTAAGGGGTCCCCTGGAAAATATCGCCACTATCAAGCAGCAAGACCTGTTGTTCTTCCTTACGGATTTTGCGGATCAAGGCCGCCCGCCGAGCAGCCCCGCCCAAACCTTGATTGCGGCCACCATCCATGGGAAAAGGCTCAATCCGACTATGAACATCATTGGTATGTAGAATGGTGAGTTTCTCCAAATCATAGTAGGCGAAAGCCTCCATAGGAAATGCTCCAGCAGTCAAAAGCAGGCTACCACCTAAACCGGATTTCAAAAAGGATCGTCTTTTCATACTATTGGGTCTTTAAATCGTCTTGATTCGATGAACAACAACTATTTCTGACGGACTCTTCCATCCAACTCAGCGGACATCACAACGCCTGCTTTCCCTTTTTCTTCCACGTATTCCAAAATGGCATCCCTCACTAATATTTCTAAATTCTCCCGTTTTTTATCCTGCAAAAAATCGCAGCTGTCTCCACCATTAGCGAGATAATCTGATAGACTCACCACGTAGATTTGATCCGATTGGATCGCTTTTCCGTTGAGTTCCACCTGTGCTGCCTTTCCATCGGTGATCTCGTAGCGCAAATGTTGACTGATGGGCCATCCTCCTTTGCTGGCCATGTGGTCACACAGTTGCAAAAGAGTCGCCCCATCCAGATAGACCAAGACCATTGCATTGTCAAAAGGCATCAACTCGTAAATTCGACTTCGGCTAATGCCTCCTTGCGGGATACTGGGAATGCGAATCCCTCCATAGTTCACCAAGGCCAAATCCACCTTTTTCCCGTGATAATCCACGGTTTTTTCGTAGAGCAAGTCTGCCAACCAATTGCCCAAAGTGGATTCGGGCTGGGCCTTGTTCATTTCACTTGCTGCCTGGCCAATAATGGTATTCATATCGGCGTCTAGCTGAGCTTTGTAGGGAGCAATTAAACCTATGGCGCGCTCATCGGGAGCGAAATGTCCCATCGCATCCATTTTATAATTACCCGGTTCAACCTTGGCAGTATGGATGGTTTTGCATTGAGCAAACAGAAAAAGGAAGCAAAAAAGATAAATGGTTCTCATTACATTAAAAGGCTAGCTTCTTTTTTAACGGCCACCAGGGCTTTGTCCAGTGGCAATTGTTCTCTTTGTTGTAAAAATTCAAACATTGCTCGGCTGTATTCCCGAGCATCATCTTCTGGATTCATTTCACTGTAAACGATGTTGACGACATTAATGACATCATCTCTGGCAATTTTCACAATTTGCCAAAGTTGATCAGAAACATAAACCTGTTGGGTGATATTGTGCTCAAATTCCTTTTGTACCGCAATCATCATGGCCAAGCGCAATTCACTGGCCTTCATATTTTCGGTTCGTAAACGCAATACCAGACTTGGAATGGAGATGCGTTCACAAAACAAGGACAAGCGCTCATAGGCTTGTAGACGTAGGGGGATGGTATTTTTCTGCTGATTTTGCTTGTATTCCAGCATCCTCAAATTGTATTGGTTGGCCAAATAGTGTTTCATGACGTAATAAACCGTTAGAAAAACAATGAGGGCCGGAACCGTTGTTTTTATGATTTCCAGAACAACAGAGAGGAAAGTTGACATAGATTTTAGATTTTAATCCAATGCAAAAATAGTCAATGACGAGAAGATTGTCTCTATTCAATACCTTCTTATAACGAATTCTCTGATTTTGGTTACAACATTTTTAAGCAACCTTTTGTTAAAACGGTGTAAAGAAGTACAATACAATTGAACTAAAAGCAGGTAAAGGCCTTTACCAAACCCGTATTTTTACGTAAATTGCAGAATGTATCTGAGATTTATAGCAAAAATGTATTAAGTCATGAGTGAAGTAAAAGAAAAAACCCAAGTCGACCCAATCAGCCTGACAGATGGAGCAGTCAAACAGCTCATGCGCATCATGGAAGAACAAAATGTACCAGATGACCATGGCGTGCGTGTAGGCGTGAAAGGAGGAGGATGCTCTGGTTTCTCTTACATTTTGGGTTTCGACCAACAAAAAGACAATGATCAAGTGTATACCATCAAAGGAATGAAAGTGTTGATGGAGAAAGCACATGGTCTGTACTTGCTAGGCATCGAAATTGATTGGTTAGAAGGGCTCAATAATCGGGGCTTCACCTTTAATAATCCAAATGCGAAAGACACCTGCGGTTGTGGGAGTTCTTTCTCCGCTTAGCCTCATAAAGTAGCTAGATGTTCGCTTCAGATCAGTTGGTACGGGCATGAAACACCTTTACTAGCGTAAAAATCTGCTGCTCAGATGCCCACCAGCATCATTCAAAAAACATCTAGACGTAAAAATCCTGATCTAAAAAAATAGCCCCAGCATCTTGCAATGTCGGGGCTATTCTTATGGAAGAAAGATCAAAAGATCCATTTTACATATTATTGATGATTTCTGTACCAAACTCAGAGCATTTCAGCAAAGTGGCTTTGTTCATCAATCGCTCGAAATCGTAAGTCACTTTCTTCTTGCGAATGCTACGGCCAACTCCTTTGATGATCAAATCAGCAGCTTCGGTCCATCCCATGTAGCGGAACATCATTTCTCCAGAAAGAATCACTGAACTTGGATTGACTTTATCCAAACCGGCATATTTTGGTGCGGTACCGTGAGTCGCTTCAAACATAGCGATACCGGTTTCGTAATTGATGTTGGCTCCGGGAGCGATACCAATTCCACCAACGGTTGCCGCCAAGGCATCAGAAATGTAGTCTCCATTCAAGTTGAGGGTGGCAATAACCGAGTACTCGGCAGGGCGGGTCAAGATTTGCTGGAGGAAAGCATCCGCAATCACGTCTTTAATCAATAATGCACCACCGGCCAAAGCCTTTTCCTGCGCCTTGTTGGCAGCAGCTTTTCCTTTTTCGGCAGCAAGGCGATCGTATTGCGCCCAAGTCCATACTTTCTTACCATACTCTCTTTCTGCCAACTCATATCCCCACTCTTTGAATTTACCTTCCGTAAACTTCATGATGTTTCCTTTGTGGACCAAGGTAACGGAGGGCATATTGTTGGCCAATGCATATTCAATAGAAGAACGAACCAAGCGCTCAGTGCCCTCAACGGAAACTGGTTTGACGCCTAGAGAAACTGTGTCGGGAAAGCGAATTTGCTTGACCTTCATCTCCTCAACCAAAAACTTTTTGAACTTACGCAGCTTAGCCGTACCATTAAGGTATTCGATGCCCGCGTAAATGTCTTCTGTATTTTCACGGAAAATAACCATGTCGACCAAATCTGGCTTCCTTACCGGAGAGGGTACTCCTTTGAAATATTTTACTGGACGAACACAAGCATATAAATCTAGTTTTTGACGCAGTGCAACATTCAAAGAACGGATACCTCCACCAACGGGAGTAGTCAATGGTCCTTTGATTCCTACCAAATATTTGCGCATGCCTCTTAAAGTAGCTGCGGGCAACCATTTACCCGTTTCATCAAAAGCTTTTTGTCCCGCCAATACTTCTTCCCAAACAACTTTGCGCTCCCCTTTGTACGCTTTCTCCACCGCAGCATCGAAAACACGGACGGCAGCCGCCCAAATATCAGCGCCAATACCATCTCCCTCGATAAATGGGATGATAGGATCATTAGGGACGTTGAGTTTACCGTCTTGTAAGGTTATTTTTGTTCCGCTCAT
>JBCCSR010000496.1:0-4864 GCA_039199865.1 Bacteroidota bacterium | reverse complement strand
GTTGATTTACCGTAAATCAACCAATGATTTGATGAACGTAGCATTGGAGGCGGTAGAAGCAACTGCTATTCCATTTGATTTCGCCATTTCTGACAACAGTGCAAGACCTGCAGTGTTGAATGCGGTCAACAGATTGCGTGATTTCGGTGACAGATTAGCTGAAGTTGGTGCCAAATTGGGCTTGACCATCAACACTGATCTTCCTGGATAATTAGGCTCTTTTTTTCATTTTGATAAGCCTAGTCGTCTTTCTGCATTTGCGGAAAGACGACTAAGTCGTTGAAATGGGGTGGTATTGAAAAGCTATTTTTGCGATTGACCATCAGACCGATAAATGAGTTGGATACGCAAAAGTTAGCCTTCTTATTGGCCATAGCCATCTTACTTTTGGTTGTTCAAATAAAGAAAATAACATCACTCCATCGGGCTGTAATTTCGAGGCTGTTATGAGTTCGGTAATGCCTTGACTTTTTACCCCATTTTTTAGATTTTACCTAGGCAAGTGCCGAACAATGTCATTTCGAGGCTGTTAGTTCACCGACATTGACTTTAATATTTTTGTTGTTTATACTATTCGCACATCAATTTTCATTCAGTATCTTTGTATTGTACTTCTTTAAAAATTTGATCAGAGTGAATAATAATCAGCGTTACTTTCTCTTTCTATTTTTGCTGAGTCTGGTGATTTGGCAATGCAGGCCCGATGATCCAAATATAGTAGGACAGGAGCCTGATTCGCTTGTTTTGAAAGCGGAGGAAGGAGAGGAGCTATCTGGTGGACAAGCAACGGTGTTTGACGTTTCCCAGAATGCTTTCGGTTTTCAAGCTCCTGGTTTGGCCAACCAAGATCAGTTGTTGTTTTTTGTTGGCAATTCCTTTTTCAATCAAAATTGGGTAACTGCCCCGGCTTCTACTACCGCTAGAGATGGCTTGGGCCCTTTCTTCAATGCCCGTTCCTGTGCTTCTTGCCACTTCAAGGATGGCCGAGGAAAGCCGGCAGTTGATGAAATAACCCAAAGAGGAAGAGGTTTGTTGTTGCGGATTAGCGTACCCGGAGTCACTCCTTACGGAGGTCCAAAGCCCGAACCAACCTATGGAACCCAACTTCAAGATCAAGCGATCCAGGGATTAGACAGAGAAGTGGCTTTTCAAATTTTTTATGAGGAACAACCGGGGCAATATCCCGATGGTACGCCATATAGTTTGCGGAAGCCCAGCTATGAATTATCGGAAACGTTTTATGGTGATTTAGATCCTCAAACCCTAATTTCTCCCCGTATTGCCCCGCAAATGATAGGGCTTGGATTGCTTGAGGCCATCGAGGAAGCGTCTATTCTTGAACACGCTGATGAAATGGACGCAGATGGAGATGGAATTTCGGGAAAACCCAATTACGTTTATGATTATGTCCACAAGCAAGTGAGCCTAGGACGCTTTGGATGGAAAGCAAATGAACCGAATTTGATTCAACAAACCGCAGGGGCTTTTGCTGGTGATTTAGGCATTACAAGCCATTTGTTCCTAGAGGAAAATTGTGTCGATGGCGTAGATTGTGATCAAATCCCCAATGGTGGCGACAAGGAAATAGATGATGATGATTTAGAAAAAACCGTTTTGTACGCTTCTAGCTTAGCGGTTCCTGCAAGACGTGATTGGGAGAATGAAGATATCTTGAGAGGAAAATTCTTATTCAATAGAATTAAGTGTGCTGCTTGCCATGTTCCCAATTATATTACAGGCGAACACCATCGTTTTCCGGCTTTCTCCAATCAAGCGATTTGGCCGTATACGGATTTATTGCTCCACGATATGGGACCAGAGCTTGCGGACAACCGACCAGAATTTGAGGCCAATGGTCAGGAATGGCGAACACCTCCGCTTTGGGGGATTGGACTCTTTCCTACCGTTAACGATCACAGTTTTTACTTGCACGATGGTCGTGCACGCAATTTAGAAGAAGCCATCCTTTGGCATGGTGGTGAAGCACAGCAAAGTAAAGAAGCATTCATGCAGCTCGGGAAAGTGGACCGGGAAGCAATCATTCAATTTTTAAATTCCCTCTAATGCAAAAGAATATCCTAGGTTTTATAGTACTCGCTTTCATGTCCATTTCTCTATTTGTAGCTTGTGGCTCCGGTGAAGTGGAAGAACCAGAAATGCCTGGGGGCACCGAAGAGCCGCCCGCTCCAGTTGATAGGGTTGCTATGTTGACTAACATTTACGATAATGCAGCTATTCCCGCCCATGATGCATTCCTGGCAGAGGCGACAAAACTATTGGAAACCGCGACTGCTTTTAGAGACAACGCCAATGCTGCCAATCTCGAAACAGTTCAGATGCAATGGCAGAGCACCAAGCTAGCCTGGGAATTGGTTGAGGTCTATGATATTGATCCGATTGATGATCAGTTTCTTCACAATAAAATTGATAAATATCCACTCAATCAAAATTTTGTTGAAAGCAGTTTAGATAGTGATCCTGGATCAATTGATGAAACACTGGTTGAAAATTCTGGTTCTACCACTAAAGGCTTGCCCGTGATTGAGTATTTGTTGTTCAGAGCGGAAGATGGTAATGAGGTATTGACACAATTCACTACTGGTCCCAGAGCCCCTCAATACCTCAATTATTTACTCGCACTCTCCCAAAATTTACTGACTCAGGCAGGCGTTTTAAAATCGGAGTTCTCCAGCATTCGCGCAGATTTCATCAACAATACGGTAGACGGTAGCAATGGCTCTCTAAACAATTTGGCCAATGCTCAAGTCGGTTTGATCGAAGAAATTCTTGGAGATAAAATCAATCGTCCACTGGGGGGAGATAGTAATGGTATTCCAGTACCAGAAAAAGTAGAGACGCCCTTTGCACAAATATCCTTACCCGCTATCCGTCAGAACTTAGTTAGTCTCCGGGAGAGTTTTGTGGGAGATGAAAGTCAAGTCAATCTTTATGCTCTCTTTGATGAAGTCCACATGGGAGATGGAGATAAATTATCTGCGACCATTGCAACGGCCTTCGAAAACTGTCTCAATGAGGTAGACCAATTGAACGATAGTGTGGCCGCCTTGGTCACCAACAATCCTGATGCTTTAGATCCTCTCGTCGAAGCCATCACCCGACTGGGCATTGCCATCAAGGTAGATATGGCCAATCAATTGGGGTTGACCATCGTCTTCAACGATACCGATGGAGATTAATCGCCTTTGGGCCCAGCGGTTAGACATTTTTACATGAACGCAAGCAGCTATCTACGTCAGCCAGTTCCCATTTTTCCATTGGCTGTATTTCGCTTTGCTTTTGGATTGCTTCTTTGTATTGCTCAAATTCGTTTTTTGGCGAAGGGTTGGGTGGAGGAGTTGTATTTAACTCCCACCTATCATTTTACTTATCCAGGATTTAGCTGGGTAGTCCCATTGCCTGAGTTTTGGATGTATGCCTTGGTTTGGGCAACTGCCATATTGGCTTTATTCATCAGCCTGGGTTTCCTTTATCGTTTTTCCTGTGTTGCCTTTTTTTTAGCCTTTACCTATCTGGAGCTCATCGATAAGGCCTATTATCTGAACCATTACTATTTCGTTTCTTTAATGGTCTTCCTGATGATTTGGTTGCCTGCCAATCGAAATTACGCTCTGGACAAGTACTTATTCCAATTTAAGGAAGAAAGCATTCCGCGCTGGTGTGTCTTGGTTCCCCGCTTACAATTGGGCATTGTCTACTTTTTTGCGGGCATCGCCAAGCTAAAGTACGATTGGCTCATTTTGGGGCAGCCTTTGAAAATCTGGCTGCATGCGAGAGGAGAACTGCCATTGATTGGACCAATAATAGCCCTCCCCATCATGCCTTATTTGTTTAGTTGGGGGGGAATGCTGTACGATTTGTCAATCGCATTTTTCTTGTCTTATCGTCGCACCAGGCCATTTGCTTACTTTGCAGTAATCGTTTTCCATGTGCTCACCTTCGTCTTGTTTTACATTGGTATGTTTCCCTGGATCATGATGGTCGCCACCTTGATTTTTTTCGAGTGGGAGGATTGGAAACGCCTTTTCCCCCGATTGTCCGTACCTGCTTCGGACCCAGTTTATACTTTCCAACCCCGTATTCACTATCTCCTTATTCCTTACTTTGTGCTTCAAATTTTATTACCAGTTCGTCATTTTTTATATCGAGGTTCCGTTTTGGAAAATGAAAAAGGTATTCGTTTCGCTTGGCACGTTATGGTCATGGAAAAAACGGGATACGTAGAATACGAGATGACCGATGAAACAACTGGAAGAAGCTGGAAGGCTTTTCCTTCTGCTCATTTGACACGAGCTCAAGAAAAGCAAATGAGTCACCAAGAAGATATGATTTTGCAGTATGGCCAGTTTTTGGCAGACCAGCACTACAAAGCAACGGGCAATCAATGCCGCTTCATTGTTCGCAATTGGACATCGCTCAACGGAAGACCTTCTACGCTAAGAATCATTGAGTGAGCACCTGATCAAATTGGTCTACTGCTCCTCTGACTTTTCAATGATTCTAAGATAGTCGAGCATGGCCGTATTCACTTGGACATCCATATTGTTGTTCCAATCTTCAAAATGAATTTTAAATTGATGGGAGCCCTTCTTCAGCGCCACTTTGATACGGTTAGAAAAACCCCACTCTGACCATTCGTCTTTTCCCCGTTGCGGAAATACCAATACGCCTGCATACTGATTGTCGACACTAAAACTTCGGATCGCACATTTGTTGTTGTTATTCCTACGTCCGCTTCTTTTAGAATTGTTGATATATATTAAGTAGTATGAATCTTTTTCATTGGCTACTGTTATTTTGTTTACCTGGTTTTGGTCAGTACTAAATTCAACTAATCCCTTTCCAG
>JBCCSR010000495.1:0-4872 GCA_039199865.1 Bacteroidota bacterium | reverse complement strand
CCGTCACTGTATTGACATAGGTATAACAACAAATACTAGCGAGAATTAATAACCCGATCATAAATGAACGGAGTTTCGAGGGTTTCATATCATAGCGGGATTTAGGCACTTTTGATAAATCGTGTTAATGTTTTCTTAAAATATTGCTTTATAAGGAATTAGGTCACAAAAAATCGACCATTATTCCCTTTTTTCGGACGTATGATTCCTCTTCAATGACAAGTTCGAAAGGAAAAAGTTGCATTAAAGGTAAGGATCTAGCTTTCAAAGCATTGTAAAAGTACGTTCGAGCCAGCAAAAAGGCCACATCTTAACACTCTTTAACGAAATCTTTAACGTTCGAGCACCAATTCAAATAGATTCAAACGGATGGATAGATAGGTTGTCCCTCTAAAAACAGAGCACTAGAATGAATTCAACTATCTTGATCTAATCATTCGCCAAATGGTAAAATTGTTGCACTTGCGGAAACCCATCAATCGTCAATTCAAAGAGGTAAGCGCCCCCGGAAAAATCCTCCGTCGATAGTTCTTGCCGGTATGCTCCGGCAGGCAAGCGCCCTAAATCTTTTTGTAGGAGCTGGCGCCCCATCATATCAAATACGGTGTAGCTGACCGAGCTAGTACTTTCCAATTCGTAGACATAAAAAAGCTGTCCTCCACTTGGATTGGGATAAAGATCCAATTGAGAGAGCCGTTCTTTTGGACTGGTGGTCGCTACGGTAACACTACATTCAAGATCAAATAATTCCATCAGATCTACCGACCAATAGGCTACAACGTTGCTAGGGGAAAGTACCTTATAAGGCATTTCTAAAACCCAAACGCCCGGCCAGTCATCTTTCTGATAAGTAATGTGCAATCGATTGTCCTCTCCCAATTTCAAATCGGGATTGATGCCTTCGGTCAATGGAACCAATTGAGGAAAAAAGGCCACCTCGGGATTGATCAGATCATAAGGAGTGGTCCAGTTCTCACCATCCCAGCTTGCACTCAAATAAACATGGCGAAAATTCAGATCAAACAAAGTTGGGTTATTGAAAACAAAGTTTTCCATCATTTGGGTATAGGCCAAAACGATCAGACCGTTGTCGCAAACTTCCAAGCTCGGCATGGAGGTAATTCCATTGCGATAAACGGGTAAGTTGGGCTGCAACTCTACTAAGCCATTGCCATCCACATCCAAGGCTTCCTCAACAAAATCGAGTCGTTGCGCAGTAGCATCCGGCATATCCGTATTCCAATAAAATAACCCCGCATAACCATAATAATATTCGATGCCTTGATTGCTCTGATCGGCATCAGAAACGTAAGCTCTACCAAAGACTACGTGAACCGTACCGTCTGGCTCAATGGCAATGGCTCCCAGTCCATCCGTGCTTTCAATAGCCAATTCATCCGTACTTGGCCCCTGAGGATCAACTCCACCGATGTCATCGATAGTGTAGGGGCTGTTGATTTGATGCAAATCCAGTGGAAAGTCTTTCACCAACCTTTTGGTCCAAGACCCCAAAGCTCCGTTGGTTGCTGATTCTAGTAGTACCACATCACCAAAGGGATGAAAAATACCAATCGCTACCTTATCTCCCCTGGCCTCGATGGTGTATCGATCGGCGTGAAAACCCGTATAGGCAGTTGAATCAATCTCAGGAATAAGATGGTCCTGAATATCCCAAGTCTCCCCTTCGTCGGTAGAACGAAAATAAAGGAGCGCACCACTTTGCCCTTTATAAATTCCACCAATCGTGGTATTTTCTGGCCAAGTCATCGCGATGGCATGGATGGTACTCCCAGCGGCGGCCGCATGTACCCAAGAAAGGGGTAAATCTACTTCACTGGGTATGGGTGCTTCCATCCAATCGGAGCTTCCTACTGCTTTTCTGAGGGTCCAAATTTGGTGATCCATTCGAGATGAAGTCAAGATAAGCTGTTTCCCCGATGAGGTGATGAGTAAGTTTGGCCCACGCGTCGTCTGTACTTCCTCTAACTTTCCAATGGGAAAAGTATCTCCGGGGCTACTTACAATTGATCCCAGAAGGGGAAAAACAGTAGGAGGGTCTGAGGTTTCCGAATGGTAATTCCAAGCGATAAAAGGATTTCCGTCTGGCCCTAATCCAATCGATTTTTTTAACGTTCCGTTAGAAGGGTGATCATAAATGGTAAACCCTAGCCAATTTTCTACATCTAAGCTACTTTGTTCCGACAAATATTGTTGATAGTATTGTTGATGAATCGTAGGAAGGAAAACGACTGAATCTTCTAAAGCGGTTGGCGTAGCTTGCTCCGAATAAACAATATTGCTCAAATCATGAAGAAATGGAACCTGTCCCAGCACCTCCGATATTGGAAGACCAATGAAAAAGAGCCAGAGTAAAAAGTAAAGAGTTTTCATGCTTAATAAATGTGTTTTTAATTCAAGACCTTAGGGATGGAATACCTCTACCAAGATTCATGGGCAGCACTTGCGCCAACAACAATTCTCCAAAAGGAGCTTTGGTCAAGATAAAGTTGATCAAGTTTGTAATTGACTCAACTAGAAAAGAACAGACAAGGATTGACGTTTGGAGACTCAACTATTGGTCAATGATACTTCGCATCACGAAAGCAATTTTTTGGAAAATTGCTGGAGAGGAGTCATCCTCAAACTCAACTGAGGATGACTCTTAGTAAAATGGATCGTTTGATTATTTTACAACCAATTTTTGCGTAGTCAGCTTATTATTCGTACGTAATGTCAGTAAATAAATGCCCGCGCTCAAATCGCTGACGTCAAGCATCATTTGTTGCTCGCCAGCCAACTGGTCGCCGTATCCAACCGTTTTGATTTGTTGTCCCATCATATTGAAGATGTTGATGTCTGCCTTGGCCGCCTCGGGTAGGAAGTAGCTAATCTGAACTTCACCAAAAGCAGGATTAGGCTGTAGTTCAAAATTGAAAACCGCTTTGTCTACAATTTCTTCCGTACTGGTCGTTTCTGCACAGAAATTAAGATCTGGATCATCTGTTTCAAAATCCCAATGAGCAATCGTGTTGGAAGTTACTGGATCATTGGCATCATCATTAGCATTGTAAACAAATATCCCCGGTTCTTCATCCATTTGATAAGACAGGTGAATCGTATTGCTTCCATCGTTGTAGATGTGTGGATAGACGGCCTCTGTTTGCGCCAATAACGCTGGGAAGAACAAGACATCTGGGTTGGTCACATCGTAAGGAGGGGTCCAACTTGCTCCATTATCGCCTGAAGTAGTAATGTGTACATGTCGATAATTTTGAGATTCAGGGAAATTGGCACTTCCTGCGACAGCATCGCGTAAATAATTTTCCATGTGCTGAGCATAGGAAACAACCGCACAGCCCTGATCCGTCACAATAATATCTGCCATAGAGGTCAATCCGCCACCGTAGAAGGCCAAATCGTCACCAGAATCAATAGTATCATTTGCATCGATATCAAGCGCATCAAATACGGGATCAATCAACATGTTCGCATCATCAGCCATGTCAGTATTCCAGTAAAAAATACCAGAAAACCCGGGAAAAAAGACGGTAAAACCATTGGTCAAATCACTATCTGAAACGTAAGTTCGACCGTACACAACGTGCACCCTACCTTCAGCATCGATATCAATTCCTCCCGAACCATCAGAGCTTTCAATAGCCAAAGAGTCAGTAGGCCCATCAGGGTCCACTCCACCAATATCATCAACGGTATATCCGCTATCCGTCACGTGCTTGTCTAGTGGAAAATCATTGACAATTCTCTTCGTCCAAGTTCCAGGATCACCATTGCTTTGCGACTCTAATAACACAACATCTGCAAAACCATTAAACAGTGCAAAAGCGACATGGTCGCCACGGGCATCAATAGCATAACCATCGACATCGTGTCCATTGAAGAAGCTACTATCAATTGCGGGAACCAGGTAATCTTGTACATCCCAGGTATCGCCACCATCTTGAGAGCGATAATACAAGACCGCACCATCTAAGCCTTCGTGAATGCCTCCAACTCCATCATCTACCGGACGAGCAATGGCCAAAACGTGTAAGGTATTGCCCGATACCGCCAAATGAGGCCACAACATATCTGTCGTCATCACATCAGTGGGTAAAGCCGTCTCCGTAAAATTGGTTTGGCCCGGATCACGAGTCAACACAACGACAAAACCATCGTTGGTAAACGCATGGCAAACAACTACCTCACGACCAGATTCAGTAAAGACATTATTGGGCCACCCAGTGCGAGTAGATTCCAAACGAGATGTAGGAAAACCACCCCAGTTGCCATTTTCAAGACGATTGTATCCCGTTCCCCGATTGGGAAAACCTGTGGCAGGGTCGCTGGTTTCAGGATGGTAAGTCCAGGAAGCTGCAATATTCCCCTGAGGGCCCTGATAAACACGTTGTTTGACCGAGCCATTGGTTTGCAAATCATAGCTGGTAAAGCCTATCCAAGTTTCTGGATTAAAATCATTTTCCGGATCATCAGTGTTGACGGCCTGTTCATACATCAACTGATGAATGGATGGCTGAAAAGTACCGTCCAAGACTTCAGCACCGGTGTAATTTGTTGTTTCTCTTTTCTCTTTAATGTCATGAATTTTTCCATGAAACCGCTTTTGTGCATTGGCAGTGTGCGTCATACCAATGAGCATCAAAACGAGAAATAGTAAAGTAATTTTTTTCATAAAGATCAATTTAGTTTGGTGTATGGTGATCAAAAAAAGCCTGACCTCACCGTCAATTAGTTCCATCAAACCGAAAGGTTCGTAGGTCATTATTTAACGGGAGATCAGGCAGCTATTCTAAAAAATCATTCAACAAATTTACTGCTGAACAACCAATTTTTTAGTGGCAATTTTATCGTCTG
>JBCCSR010000494.1:0-4887 GCA_039199865.1 Bacteroidota bacterium | reverse complement strand
GTATGGCCATCGGTACACCATAGCATAACAAAAAGTAAAAGTATATTTCTCATAATTGATAAGTTTGGTATGATCTGGTAATGGGAATTGGTCTGAAAAAATAACACAGTTAACCCAAAATCGTTTACGCTTTACTGACTACTGTTGATCAACAACTGATAATAAAATTGAATGGCTTGTTTGTAAGCAGTTAAACGGATTCGTTCGTCTATGCCATGAATTCGTTTTAAATCCTTATTGCTGATTTGAAGCGGTAAAAATCGATAAGTGTTGTCGACGACCTCGCTGTAGTGCCGACTATCCGTTGCCGCAATCACCAAGGAGGGAGCGATGGTCGTCGCTGGAAAAACTTCCCGAATACTGCGTTGTATAACGTGATAGCCAAAACTGCTAATCCCCGAGACCTTTGAGGGAGCTTGAGCGGAATGAGCATGCTCATTACTCACCTCGACCCGTTCGTCATTGATCGTTTGTCGGATGTAAGTCGCCACTGTTTCTGGCGTTTCTCCCGGTAAAATCCGAAAATTGATCTTGGCCTTCGCCTCGGTGGGCAAAACGTTGTTTTTTACTCCTGCTTGCAAGATTGTTGGAGCCGTTGTCGTTCTTAAAATGGCATTGCCTGCGGGTTGGGCACTGAGTTGATTGATCAAGATTCCGTCAAACAACCAGAGATTGGCAAAAATTATTTTGTAGGGCCAATTCGTCTCCGGACCAACATGATCAAACATTGTTTTGACCGTTCCTTCAATTTTAGCCGGAATGGGATTTTCTTCCAATTGCAATAATGCTTTGCTCAAAATACCAATTGAACTTTCTTTGGGAGGCATCGAGGAATGGCCTCCTTCCGGTAGGCGAGCAGTAAGCGTCAAGGTGGCATTGCCTTTTTCGGCATGGCCAATCATAGCCAGGGGTTGCTCTAATCCGGGCAAGGCCTTTTCCAAAATAACGGACCCTTCATCTAGCACATACTCAAAGTGAATATTTTGTTGCTTAAATCGCCGGGCGATGGCCTCTGCACCATTTCGCCCGCTCACCTCCTCATCGTGTCCGAAGGCCAAATAAATACTTCGTTCTGGTTGATAATTGTTTTGCAAAAGCAATTCTACCGCCTCTAGCAGTCCCATGACACTTACCTTGTCGTCTAATGTGCCACGCCCCCAAATGAAACCATCCTTGACGACTCCACTATAAGGTGGAACGGCCCAGGCTTTTTTGCTCTCCTCTTCTACTGGAACCACATCTAGGTGGGCAATCAATAAAATGGGCTGCAAATTCTGGTTCTTCCCTGGCCAATGGTAAATCAAACTGAATTCATTCACCACTTCTTTCTCCAAAAGAGAGTCGATCAGCACAAACTGACTATCGAGCAAGCGATGCAAATCCAGCATGGCAGCAGTATCGACATGGGTCTCATACGAAACGGTAGGGATGCGAATGCTTGCCGCCAATCTTTCGATAACTTGATCGGAAATCTGGATTTTTTCAATGGGGGCATAAGCCACTTGATGAGAAGAATAATTCAGTGTATTGAACAACAATGTTCCTAAAACGACAACCAATACCAGCAATGATAATCGGAGGAGCAGACGAAAGAGTTTTTTCATGTTGGCAGAAGCGTAGGCAATTTAGTGGAAAACAAGTCAAGGCAATTCCTATCACTGGCAAAGATAAGGAAAGTCGACCTACTTCTTTTATCCGACCAAATAGTAGCATTACAATGGAGTAGTTTCAATAACAAACGGCCTTAATGAAAGGGCAAATAGAAGGTAAATGTGGTGCCCACGCCTAGTTCGCTTTGTACAAAAATCTGGGCATCGTGCAGGCTGAGTATTTTTCGTACAATGGCCAAACCAAGTCCCATTCCATCATTTCTTCCATTGTCGTAAGCGGTCTCTTGAGTCATTTGGAACTTATTGAATATGGCATCGAGTTCTTTGCTCGGAATACCTGTTCCAGTGTCCGTAATGGCCACTTGAAGCTGATTGGTGGAATGCGTACTAAAATCGACGGTTACGGTTCCGTTGTGTGGCGTAAATTTCAAAGCATTGTCAATCAAATTCTGAAAGACGCGGTAAATCATGAGATAATCCCCACAAACTGGTGCTAGATTAGCTTCAGCATGGATGACCAAGTTGATCTGTTTGCTGGTAGTAATCAATCCATAATTTTGTTGTAATTCTTTGATGATCTTTTCAACTGAAAATGGAACACAGTCTGGCTCTACTTGACTGACTTCTAGCTTGGAATATTCGAAAAATTGATTGATCATACCCGATAGTTTGTTGGCACTTTCCAAAATAATATGCAGGTAATTCTTTTGTTCTTCGGCGGAAAGATGTCCCTGTTTCAAAAGCATGGTCTCCGCATAGCCCGTGATGGACTGGAGCGGGGTACGCAAGTCATGGGAGACATTGGCAATCAAATTACCTCTAAATTCCTTTACTTTTTCACAAGAGCTGATCGGATGGGATTCAATCAAGATCCCTTCTTTTTCCCATTTTTTTGGATCTAGAAAAGATCGCTCTGTTTTCAAATCATCGGATTCTAATGCGGTAGGTACTATTTCATTTGAAGCCATTGGCTTGGAGGATAAAGTATCTTTCATTGACGTCTAATTACGCTTAGTTGAATAATGTATGAGAATGTATGTAAAACATGTGGAAGATAACTAAATATTAAGTCCACTTCATCACAAAAAGCATATTTTTTTTTAAGATACGATATTTCTCCTATGTATGGTTTTAACAAGATGAATAAAATGTAAATTATTTATAACTTTTAGGTAAAGTTGGCTCAAAACGCCTTTAATTGTCTACTCGAAGCCAAAGGTGGTTAGGTAGGGGAGTAAAATCAGTAAACAATTGCCGATGAAATGAATGAATATCGCTGTAAGGGAATGGAGAAGATATAGAATAGAAAAGCAATGAAGTTTGGTTTTGGTCTAAAGGCAGATGAGCAGGCTTTTTTGAAGTAGAGAGTGGCGAGAGCACTTGGTTTTACCAATCCATCTCGGCAAAACCAAGTGTTTTTGCCTTTTGCTTAGAACACCATACTCTTGTTGAGCAAATTGAGTAGGTATTGACCATAGCCACTCTTGATGTATTTTTGCCCAAGACTGGCCAACTGTTCGTCATTGATGAAGCCCATTTCATGAGCAACCTCTTCGATACAACCAATTTTGAGTCCCTGACGATCTTCGATTACTTCGATAAATTGCCCAGCTTGCATGAGCGATTTGTGAGTCCCCGTATCTAGCCAAGCTACACCGCGACCGAGAACACCAACTTTGAGCTGCTCATTGGCCAAATAATGTTTATTGACATCGGTAATCTCGTATTCTCCCCGCGGACTAGGCTCCAAATTCCGAGCAACTTCTACTACACTATTGTCGTAGAAATAAAGGCCTGGAACCGCATAGTTAGATTTGGGCTTTTGCGGCTTTTCTTCTATAGAAAGTGCTTTAAAGTTGGCGTCAAATTCAACCACGCCATAACGCTCGGGATCTGCTACTTGATAAGCAAAGACCACCCCTCCCTCCGGATTGTAGCTGGCTTGCAACAGTTCTTTCAACCCATTGCCATAGAAGATATTATCACCCAGGATCAATGCAACCGCATCATCGCCGATGAAATCCGCCCCTAGGACAAAGGCCTGGGCCAATCCATTGGGTTCGTACTGCGGGATATAAGAAAAAGAACAACCGATTTCACTGCCGTCTTTGAGTAATTTCTGAAACTGTGGTAGATCGTGTGGAGTGGAAATGATGAGAATATCTCGGATTCCCGCCGACATCAGGGTAGACAAGGGATAATAGATCATGGGTTTGTCATAAACCGGCATGAGCTGTTTACTTACGGCCAGCGTAAGTGGGTATAGCCGAGTTCCTAGGCCCCCTGCCAAAATAATTCCTTTCATAATTTGTCGTGATATGTGATTTAGTGGCTGCTCCTCGATTATCCATCGACCTTGAGGTCTTGGAAAATTTTTCTGATTCGCAGAATGAGTTCGTTTGGTTTGAAAGGTTTGGTGACAAAATCAGTAGCTCCAAGGCGGAAGGCTTCTAGGACTACTTCATCGTTTTCCAAAGCAGAAATGATAATGATGGGCAATGAACTTTTCATATCGCCTCGAACAAAACTGATCAGTTCGAGCCCCGTAACGAAGGGCATCATGATGTCTGCAACAATAATATCAGGGTTATGATCTTTTATTTTTTGTAATGCCTGTTTGCCGTCTTCTGCAACTAAAACCTCCAAACCTTGCTTGCGCAGACGGAATTCTAGGGCGGTTAACATGATTTCTTCATCTTCACAAATCAGTACTTTCATAATATACGGTACGCTTTTGGGTCAGCAATAGGACATTTTTTGAGTCATTCAAGAGAGAACGCGTAGATACATTACGGGATATTACCGAAAAAATTACTGAGTTATAGCGATAAATGTGACAAGTACCTTTAGATCATTCCTCAGAACAATCCATTGACGCTTCTTAGCTCTTCAGACAAATATATAAAGAAAATGTCACATTTGATGCTTCCCGGAGGCGCCAATTAAGCAGTCTTTCTTTGTTCTACTTGCAACTCCGCAATCACCTTCGGGCACATTTCTACCAAAATATTCAACTGACTTTCCACCTGACTTACTTCGGGCCCATTCTTAGTAAGGGTTTCTATTTGCTTGTTGGCCTCTGTCATTGGATCATTGCCCACAAAAGCCAGGGTAGATTTCATTTTATGGCTCACCGAGCTCAGCTCCTTCCAATTGGTAGTAGAAAAGAGGTCTTGCATTTTTTTCAACTCCTCTGGCAACTCGCTTAAAAGCATCTCCAACATCACTGCTTTCATTTCCGGATCTCCGTCAGACATTAATTCCAGGTAGTCTAATT
>JBCCSR010000493.1:0-4893 GCA_039199865.1 Bacteroidota bacterium | reverse complement strand
CAACAGCAATATGCCTTGAACGAATAATATGCCATTGAGCCAATTTTCGTCGGACCAGGACTTGAGTAAGTTGGATCCGATTTTTTATTCTCCTTTTTGACTGGTCATTATTAGACTTCATGACGAATCGTTTTGTGGGGGAAGAAAACGATTTGTCATAAAGTCTATTTAAAATTGGGAATTTCCAGCATCTGCCGAAACCGAAACAGTGCTTCCAAGGTAATCGTGGCAATTGCTGAAATATTGCTCATTTCTTTGTACCTTCGGGCGATTTTTTGACCATGATATTTCAAATACAATGACAGATAAAAAAGTAATTTTTGCCATGGAGGGGGTGAGTAAGATTTATCCTCCCAGTAAACAGGTGTTGAAGAACATTTGGTTATCGTTTTTTTATGGAGCAAAGATTGGCGTGCTGGGACTCAATGGCTCTGGAAAGTCCAGCTTGTTGAAAATCATTGCCGGGATTGACCAAAACTATCAGGGAAAGGTCACTTTTGATAAAGAATACAAAATTGGCTATCTCGCTCAAGAACCAGCGTTAGACGAGAATAAAACCGTTAAAGAGATTGTTCAAGAAGGAGTCCAACACATCGTAGACATCGTCAATGCTTATGAGGCTGTTTCCGCTAAGTTGGCAGAACCCATGAGTGATGAGGAAATGATGAAACTCATTGAAGAACAAGGCGAATGGTTGGAAAAAATGGATTTGTACAACGCCTGGGAGCTAGATCATACTCTAGAAGTTGCGATGGAAGCTCTACGCTGCCCTCCCGATGATGCTAAAGTTGCTGTCTTATCTGGTGGAGAGCGAAGACGAGTGGCGCTCTGCCGTTTGCTTTTGAGCAAACCCGATATCCTTCTTCTGGATGAGCCGACCAACCATTTAGATGCAGAAAGCGTCCATTGGTTAGAACAGTTTTTACGAAACTTTCCGGGAACAGTCATTGCCGTCACCCACGATCGTTATTTTCTCGATAATGTGGCTGGCTGGATTTTAGAGCTAGATCGCGGAGAGGGGATTCCCTGGCAAGGCAATTACAGTTCTTGGCTCGATCAAAAAGCCAAACGCTTGGCCAATGAAGAAAAAGCGGAATCCAAACGTCAGAAAATTCTCAAGCGCGAGCTAGAATGGTCTAGAATGTCTCCCAAAGGTCGTCGGGCGAAAGGGAAAGCGCGATTGAATGCTTACGAAAGTTTGAGCAATGCCGAGGTCAAAGAGAAAGAAGCTAAACTCGAGTTGTACATTCCACCCGGTCCAAGGCTGGGCGATGCCGTCATTCAGATTGAAAACCTATCAAAGGCTTACGAAAAACGATTGTTGATCGATGGTCTGAACATGACGGTTCCTAAAAATGCCGTGGTGGGAATCATCGGTCCAAATGGGGTAGGGAAGTCTACTTTGTTTCGAATGATCATGGGGGAAGAACAAGCGGATAATGGAACGATTGAAGTGGGAGGCACCGTCCAACTGGCTTATGTTGATCAATCTCATAAAGATTTGATACCTGATAAAACGATTTACGAAGTCATCAGTCAAGGAGATGAGTTTATCCGAATCGGAAATTCGGAGGTCAATGCACGGGCCTATTTGAGTCGCTTTAACTTTTCGGGAGGAGATCAGCAAAAAAAGGTAGGTGTACTGTCGGGAGGAGAGCGCAATCGTCTGCATTTGGCCATCACCCTAAAGGAAGGGGGCAATGTCATTTTGCTGGATGAGCCGACCAATGATATCGATGTCAATACGCTTCGTGCTCTGGAGGAGGCCATCGAAAATTTTGCTGGATGTGCCTTGATTATTTCTCACGATCGCTGGTTTATTGATCGCCTGGCCACTCATATCCTGGCCTATGAAGATGAAGGGGAATTGGTCTTTTTTGAAGGCAATTACAGCGCTTACGAAGAAAACAAACGAGAACGCCTCGGCGATCAACCGCCAAAGCGTCCCCGCTTCAAAAGTTTGTTGGAAAAATAGTGCTTGCACATCCGTATCCGTGCGTAGGAACTGGCCGCTAGCATCTTTATCAGCGTTTGGTACGTTTCTAAATTGTGTACCTCACGGGGAGACAATTAAAAAGAAATTTTGAACTCAAAAAAAGAAAAAACTGGTATGAAGAAATTATTTTTTATTTTTATGATAGCTGCTTTGTTTGTTGCTTGTGGAGACGACTTTGACGATCGCTCACCACAAGAGCAAATCGATGACTACCTGGAAGAGATGGGACTAACCGCAGAAGTGACTTCTTCTGGACTCAATTACATCATTGAAAACGAAGGAACGGGCACCACTAATCCAACCCTAGCGGACACTGTTACCGTCAATTATCGAGGGACTTTGCTGAACGGCGATGTATTTGACCAAAATCCCAACGCTACGTTTTTATTAACGGGGGTCATTCCCGGCTGGCAAGAAGGTATTCCGTTGTTTAGAAAAGGAGGAAGTGGAAAGTTATTGATTCCACCTTCGCTGGGTTATGGTAATTTTAGAGTGGGTCCAATTCCTCCAAATTCGGTTTTGGTTTTTGATATTGAACTGATTGATTTTTAAATATGAAAAAAGTACTTAAAATTTTACTTGGCTTTATTGGGCTGATCATTGCCGTTGGCTTCGTATCCTATCTGGTGTTTAATGAATCTGAACCTCAAGGAGATCGGCCGGAAGAGGCAGATCAATTGGCTCAAAAAATGATGGCTGCGGTCAATAAACCCGCTTGGGACACGACCCACTACGTTCAATGGACGTTCAAAGGGATGCACGATTTTGTGTGGGACAAACAACGTCACTTGGTAAAGGTGAGCTGGGAGGACATGGAAGTGCTGGTCGATTTAAAAACCGTCAAAGGGCAAGCCTACAAAAATGGCCAAGCATTGGCGGGAGCAGAGAACGAAGCCATGGTCAAAGAAGCCTGGAAGTTTTTCTGTAACGATAGCTTTTGGTTGAATGCCGTGGTAAAGGCCTTTGACCCAGGAACGGAAAGGAGTTTGGTCGATTTGCCCAATGGTCAGACGGCCCTCAAAGTCCATTATGGTCAAGGGGGAGTGACGCCCGGAGATGCTTATCTTTGGATGCTGGATGAAACGGGATTACCAAGCAGTTGGAAGATGTGGGTAGAAATCATTCCCGTGGGAGGACTGGAATTCAGCTGGGAAAAATGGGAAACCCTATCTACTGGCGCCAAGATTGCCACCTTTCACACGAGTAAAGTTTTGGACCTAGATATCAGTAATTTGAAAGGGGGGACCACGGCCCAAGCCATCGGCATTCAAGGTGATATTTTTAAGGCTTTAATGCAATAGTAATGGTTTGACGGTAGCGTCAATACCATAAGAAACGGTTGAAGGAACTCACGTCCTTCAACCGTTTTCTTATTCATCTATAGCGTGGTGAGCATCAATTGATTGCTCAGTTTATGGTTGATCAATAAAGGTATTGACGTTTGGTACAAGGTTTAGTCAAACAAATTTTCGTAAGAACCTTCGCTAGATCCTCGGCTTTGCTTTTCTGGTGCACTGTAGTTTTGATTGAGATCTAAAGTATCCATTGAGCCGGCTTCTCCACCCATCAACAACAGGGTACTTTCCTTTTCAAATTTTTCCAGCATCTTGAGGCCTTCCTCTTCAAAAACACCATTTTGTAGATCGACAGAGTCCATAAAGTTCGCAGACATTTCCATAAATCGTTCCATTTCCCCCACTTTACTGGCTACATCATCAGCGACAGCTTCCATAGCTGCATCGAACATTGCTCTTTTGTCTGGATCACCTGAAATGACACTCATCGCTGATTTCATGGCAGAATGAGAAGCACGGATGGCCTTTCGCTCCTGTTCTTTCATTTTGACTTGATCGCGCGTATCTTCCAAAAGAATTTCAGAGTTGGAGTACATTTTTGTTAGGATTTTGTGCATCACTGAAATCTTGTCCCTCAATTTTTGGTATTTGCCATTGCTTTCTTTGAGGCGGGCGGCTTTACGAGTGGAGAGCATCAACTGTTTTTGATTGCCTTTTTGCTTGGCTACACTCGCCAACTTCATATTGCTCTCGATTTCCTTTTGGTTTTGGTCCATAATGCCCTGCAATTTCCTCATTTGTCCGCGTAAGGCCCCAATTTGGGTACTCATCTTACGCAGATTCCCTTCCAAATCTTCAACGTAGCTTTTGAGAATACCGATGGGATCGATATTGACGAAAACACCGGTGATCCAGCGCATGACACTTTTATACATATAGCTGACTAGATTGCGCATTTTCGGGTCGAGCACCATGTAAAGGATGGCACCCAATACAAGTAGCATTCCGGCTAGATAAATAGTATTGGCTGCTAAATTGATGAGAACTGGCAGTGCAGTATACAATAAATAGCCACCACCGATGACTAGACCGGCTAGAAAAATGGCTCCGGTGACCCCTTCAGGTCTTTGCCAAAAACCTTTCTTTTTGTAATTATCGGTATCTATTGGTGTGAAATCTGACATATTGATTTTTTTTGTTTTAAATCTCTGGTTTAGAATCGTTCTTTAATTAAGATTGATAAGACAACCAGTATTTTATGCGGAGTTTGGTTTTATCCCTACTATTTACAAATACTTTTTGATATTTTCCATATCTTTTTCAATTTGATTGAGAATACTTTGGTGGGTCATTTCGAAATTGGATTGGGTACTCATAATTTTTTGTTTGGATTGCTCAATCAGCGCATCGGCACCATCGATCGTCGCTTGGTATTTATCAATTTGGGCCTGAAGTTGAGCAATTTTCTCTTGATGCTTGACAATTTGCTCCTTTAATTTTTCGACTTCATGTTGTTTGCCGGCCACTCTTTGCTGCATTTGCTTTTTTAGCGCCACATCAAATTGAGATCGTTCTTTGGCGAGTACTTGCTTATAGTGTTCT